>CABUTY010000217.1 GCA_902494595.1 uncultured Porphyromonadaceae bacterium
CACCAATCCTGAAATATATCCTTACTATGTTTCGGATCTGATTGCCGAAATACGCAGCTTTACCCGTCTTCCCGACACCGACAAATGCAAGAACCGCTGGAGCTATGAATTTGTAATGCCCAACGAGCCTATAAGCCTCAAGATAGATTACGGCTTTGTCGACGGCACGATTCTGAAACAGTCGGTAACCAACCTCTGTTACAACGTCCTATATACCCAATTCGGCAATCTGGACTGGAACGGCAATAGCGGCGAGAACTGGATAATGCGTTACATTGGGGACGCAATGTCGCAGGAACAAATCAACAATCTCGCAGTAAAACAGCCATCAATAATAAATTTATCCAATTTGTCTTCGGCCAAATCCTATTTCACAGCCATACCCTGGGCAAATTATTATTACGGCATCATATATGCCAATATGGTTCTCGACCGTCTCGACATGTTCGACTGCGCCACAGAAGTTGAGCGCCAAAATGCAAAAGCCCAGCTCCTCTCCCTGCGGGCACACTGCTACACACGCATACTCCAGATTTATGGCAACCGCTGGCAGGATTCCGGCAATGGCGCCGCGCTCTGCGCCCCGCTCCTGACCGACTCCAAGGATATCCAGAAACCCCTTGCCTCAATGAGGGATATCAAGGAACAGATATATGGCGACCTTGACGCAGCCATGGCCATATTCAAGGCTAACAACTTCAAACGTGACGACCTGCTGCAGCCTGACCTCAATGTGACCCGCGGCCTCAAGATGCGTGCCGCCCTTCTCGCCGAAGACTGGACGGCTGCAAAGCAAATGGCCGAAGAGATTCTGACCAACGCACCTCTTTCCACCAACGAGGACATGCTCTCCGGCTTCTATACCCGCCGCGACAGCTGGATATGGGGTGCCCAGGCAATCCATAAAATATCTGATGACTATGATTTTCAGATATATTACTGGGCGCCGCAGAACTATAGCGCCTGCAATGGCTTCTATGCAGCAGGATGGGGGATTGGTCCCTCCGCCATCGACCGTGATCTCTGGCTGAAGATTCCCGAGAACGACATGCGCCGCTCCCTTTTCGCCATGCCGGAACTGCTTACCAACGCACAAATGAAAAATGTCGCCAACTGGTACAGTAGCGCCAACGTGACTGCCGAGCAACTCTTCTACTGGTATAACGGCAGCCAGACCAGAGCTTCCACATTGGTGGCCAATCAGTATAAGAAGTCACGCCCGGAGGCCAATGCCTTCGTTCTTGACTATGGTTATGACAAACAATATGTAGCCATACCATTCGGTGCACAGCTGAAATTATGGTGCACAGGCAGCGGTTATGGTTATGATTACCAGAATCCCGACTCAAAGAGCGCCACAGTGTTCATGCGCAGCGACGAGGCATTGCTTGCACAGGCAGAGGCTTGCTTCATGCTCGGCGACGAAACCACCGCTCTTCAGCTGGTCAACAAGCTCAACATGATGCGCGGCTGCGAGGCCTCCGCATCCAAAGGCCAGGCCCTCCTCGACGAAATCCGTTTCTCACGCCGCATAGAACTCTGGGGCGAAGGGTTCGGTTTCTTCGACCAGAAACGCTGGAACCTCCCCATGAAACGCAACATCTGGAAAGAGGGTGACACCAACTCGGGTAACTGGCCCGCAACCCTGAAGGAAGCTGCCAACGTGGCCGTTTCGGCTGCCAACGGCTGGCGAGCCGTGATTCCCGCTTACTACCTGAAGCATAACCCCAACATCGATATCACCAAGATGGGATATTCCGTTGTCACAGGTTACGAAACCGACCAGAAGGCTTCCGCCGCCGCTCCCGCCCGTGGCAAAGAAGCCAAAGGGATGAGCAAGGATATTCAGAAAGCCATGCGGACTTCCACGGAGTTCTGATATAGCCGCATAACCACACCGGGGCAAAGCCCCGCGACATATACATATAAGGGAAACCGGGCCAACGACTCCTGTCGGAACCCCGGTTTCCCCGATTTTTCGAGAGTTACCCCATATCGAACCTATCTCGGACGCAGATTCTACCTGCAAGTGCAAAATTAGGCAATAAATTTGAAGAACTCGGCGACCGGGGTTGAAAAACCAAGTTTTAACCTCGGTCGTCTGTTTAATTTGATGATAATTTCTTTGATCATCTGATCAGAAACATTGTCGAAGTCAATCCCTTTTGGAATATACTGCCGTATCAGTTTATTGTGATATTCGATGCATCCCTTTTCCCATGAAGAATATGGATGTGCAAAGAATATTCTGGTTTTCAGTCGTTTTGCAATCTTCAAATGTTCGGCGAACTCACTGCCGTTATCGGTTGTGATTGACCTTATCCTGCCGATGTACGGCAATAGCATGAGGATGACCGCCTGAGCCAATGCCTTTGCATTCTTGCCTTCGGGCAGTTTTCGCGCCATCGTGAAGTTGGTGTTCCTCTCCACCAATGTCACGATTGCACCCTTTCCATCCTTGCCAACGATTGTATCCATCTCAAAATCACCCGGAGTTGAACCGTCCCAGTCTGCCGGTCTTTCGTCTATCATGGTCCGGTTCTGTACGGCAACGTATGGCGCCGATACCTGGCGCCTGCGGTGTTTGAGCTGGTGACGGCAGTGCCTCCAAAGGTCCCCGCCGTTCTCTTTGTCCGCTCTTATGTATGCGTAAATTGTTTCAACGCATACAGCAGGCTTGCCTTTCTTTCTAAGATAGCCGACAATTTGGGCGGGAGACCATTGTTCTTCTGTTATTTTGCTGCGGATTAATTTACGGATCTCCATTGTCAGATTGCGGTAGTTCTGCAGTCTGCGTTGACGATCAGCGGCTTTGACCTGCGCCTGTTGCCAGTGGTAACCGCGTTGACCACTGTTGCGCCTTATCTCTCTGCTGAGTGTCGATTCCGAGACTCCTATAGTTTGGGAGATCTCTTTTCTGCTCTTTTTCTGCCGGAGTAACACATCTATTGTGTATCTTTGCTCCGAGGTTAGGTGATTATATTTCATTTTAGCAACACAAAATTACTTAATCTCAGGGAGACTTCGGTCTCCTTTTTTTGTGTTGCAGGTCTGTCTCTGTGAGAAATATCCTCCGTCGGTAGTGCGCTCAACGGGGGCTTGCTCAGTCCCCTCGGCGCGCGGCCTTACCCTGAGGAGGAGTGAGGAGAATGCCGTTGCACTTCTTATTGGAATCTTTCGGACAGACTTTTTTTATTTTTTTGCGGAAATATTTGCACATTACAGAAAATGGTTGTAACTTTGCACTCGCTTTCGGAGAGGTAATCACTGATACCTTGAAGGAGGCGACAGCATTCGGGGTGTAGCTCAGCCCGGTTTAGAGTACGCGTCTGGGGGGCGTGTGGTCGCAAGTTCGAATCTTGTCACCCCGACTGAGAACAACGTAAACGCCTGTAAGTCAAGCACTTACGGGCGTTTCGATTTTTCAGACGGGACAAAAACGGGACACGTCGTTTTTGTTTCGAGTCAAAAACCTGCATTATTCAGCGGTACACGACTGCTAAATAATGTTAAAAAAATGTGTCCGAACGACAGCCCAACACCTGAGGGGATCAGGGTGGAACCAAAAAGAGACGAGATGAGCGGCATCGCATCCGCCATCCGGTACACATTGCCGGTCTACCGGGAGACGAAAGGCTGCAATTACATCGAGTTTTATGCCTTCGACCCTAACGCGGGTCGACTCCGGAGAAAACGCATCAAGACGAACCGGATCAAGGGCATCGTGAAGCGGCGGCAATATGTGCG
>CABUTY010000218.1 GCA_902494595.1 uncultured Porphyromonadaceae bacterium
CAAATGCGGTTACAAGTTAGTTTTAGGCGCGGTGAATTTCCAAGCCAAAGCGGCGAGGATAGCACCGATGAAAGGACCCACGACCATTACCCAGAAATCAGGCCATGCGTTTATTGAGAAGAGAGCGGGGCCGAAAGAACGAGCCGGATTGACGGAGCAGTTGTCGACGGGAATACCGACGATATTGACCAGGCCGAGAGCCAGACCGATGGCCACGCCGGCCATGGCGCCGTTACCCCATTTGGAGGTTGCTCCGAGCACCACGAATACAAACAGGAACGTGAGCAGCGACTCGGTGAGCAGAGCGAAGCCCTGGCTTACACCCGGCTGACATACGTTGGTGGCAAGATACGACATATTGTTGGTGAAGCCAATCTTGTCGGTGATACCTCCGAAAGCGAACTCTCCGCCAGTGAAGTATCCGCCGGCCGACATAAGCCACAGCAACAGAGCGCCGCCGGCGGCCGCTCCAGCAAGCTGCGCGAATACGTAGCCTATCAGATTGGCGAACGTAAACTTACGGTCGGTCAGGAACACTCCCAGCGATACAGCAGGATTCACATGGCATCCCGAGATGCCACCTATGGCATAGCATAGAGCCAGAAGTATCAGACCAAAACAGATGCCTATACCGAGCACCCCGATTTTCGGCCCGGCAAGTACGGCACTTCCACACGCCAGAAGAACCAGAAACATCGTGCCGAAAAATTCAGCTACATACTTTTTCATAAGCGTATATATTAGTTTAGAATGTCAAATATTGCCGCCGTAAACACAGCTTACTTATCATTATAACGGAATTGCATCCTGATGGTTTTGGGCTGATTATAAGTATTGAAATTCAACATTAGGGGAATATCAGCGTTGAAACATTAGAATTACAATGTATATGGAAATAGAAGAGAGCATGAATCCGGAGATGAGTCCGGAAGAGATAGACAATATAGTATCAACCGACACGCCGGTGAATGTCGGGGAGATTGTTGAGGAAACGGCTCCGGAGGGTCGAAGTTTTGCCGATCTGGGCGTCGAGCATGATTTGCTTCGGGCCATCACCGAGATGGGCTACGAGCACCCCATGCCCATACAGGAGATGGTGATACCTCATCTGCTGAGCAAGGAGGGCGACGTGATAGGCCTTGCTCAGACAGGTACTGGTAAGACGGCGGCGTTCGGCCTCCCTTTGCTGCAGCGCACCGATGTCAAGAACACCCGGCCGCAGGCTCTGATTATAGCCCCGACGCGCGAGTTGTGTCTGCAGATTGCCGGCGACCTCGCCGACTTCTCCAAATATATCGAGGGGCTGCGTATCCTTCCTGTATATGGCGGTTCGAGCATAGAGTCGCAGATACGCACGCTCCGCAAGGGCGTGCAGGTGATAGTGGCGACGCCGGGGCGTCTCATCGACCTCATAAATCGCGGCGAGGTGAATCTTGAGACCACGCATACCGTGATACTCGACGAGGCCGACGAAATGCTCAACATGGGATTCCTCGACGATATCAACGAGATTCTGGCGCATGTGCCCGCCGACCGCAAAATGCTCATGTTCTCGGCCACAATGCCTAAGGAAATAGCCGGCATAGCACAGCGTTTCATGCACAACCCGGTGGAGTTTGTGGCCGGCAACAGAAACGAAGGTACCAAGAATGTAAGGCATATATATTATCTGGTAAAGGCCCACGACAAATACCTGGCATTGAAGCGGGTGGTCGACAACAGTCCCAACATCTACGGGATAGTCTTCTGCCGCACCAAGAAGGAGACCCAGGAGATAGCCGACAAGCTGATAGCTGACGGCTATAACGCCGACTGTCTTCACGGCGACCTGTCGCAGGCACAGCGCGACCTGTCGATGAAGAAATTCCGCGACCATGTGACGCAGCTGCTGGTGGCCACCGATGTGGCGGCTCGCGGTCTCGATGTCGACGACCTCACGCACGTGATCAATTACGGACTCCCCGACGATGTGGCCGTATACACGCACCGCAGCGGTCGTACAGGACGCGCCAACAAGACCGGCGTCAGCGTGGCCATAGTCCATGGTCGCGAGAAAAGCAAGATCCGACAGATAGAGAAAATCCTGGGACGTGAGTTCGAATACCGCAAGGTGCCTACTCCCGAACATATCATAGAGAAGCAGCTCTATAACCTTGCCGACCGTCTGGAGAGGGTGGAGGTCAACGAGGAAGAGATTGCCAGATATCTGCCGGGCGTCAGCAAGAAGCTCGAATGGCTGTCGGAAACAGACCTGCTGAAGAGAGTGCTGTCGCTGGAGTTCAACCGACTTCTTGCGTACTACCGCGACATGCCCGACATCGACCTCAACGAAAAGGATAAGCCTGCCAAGGAGAAGCGCGGCAAACGCGACAAGGACCGTCGCGACGCCGAACAGGGTTATGAACGACTGGTGGTGAATATAGGCAAGGGGTCCGGTTTCTATCCCGGCAACCTCATGGAACTTATCAACCGCAATGTTCGCGGAGCCAAGCCGGAGGTGGGGCGTATCGACCTTATGCCCGGCTACACGCTCTTTGACGTACGCCGCGACGATGCACCGCGAGTGATAGCCGCCATGAAGAATGTGGACTTCTTCGGCGTGAAGATACGTTGCGAGCGGGCCACCGACCGAGATTATGCCGCCGACTCCGACAGCCGCCGTCCCAAAGCAAAAGGGAAAAGGAAGGATAAGTCTGGAAAACGCGAAAAGGGCCTCAACAAGGAGTTCTTCACCGACGTCGATGTGGCTCTGAAACCCGAGAAGACTAAAAAGAAAGCCAAAGCCAAGGGTAAGGCCAAGGATAAGGAATCTGGCGCAAAGCCCAAATACAATGGTAATTACGACATATTCATGAAGAAATGAGAATACTGGCAAGAGCGTTGGGTATAGGAGCTGTTTTACTGTCGGCGATGTCGATGGCGTTATGTGGCGTGGGCGGCAGTGCATCGGCCGCCGAACCATCCGACATGGACACTGTGGCGGTTGAGGATGACAGTACGGTGAGGGATGCACGAGGAGCCTTCATACACCTGACGGCCAATGTGCTGGATCTCCTCGACACCCGTACGCGGCTTGATATGCTCGACTATTACGACCTTGCCGACACCGTACGCAAGGTGCCCAATGCCCTCGACGGACTCTCGTGGATACTGCCTCCGGCCAACGATTCCTATATCAAGGTGCAGCTTACCCCGGTGTCGGCGCTGACGATCAAGAGACTTGACCACAAGAGGGGACATGTTTTTGCAGTAGCTTACACCATATCCGGCAACGGCACCGCTGCCGACAGCGAGCTGTCGTTCTGGGACGAGAATCTGAAGCGAATCCCTGCCGCACGAATGATAAAGCTCGCGAATGTGGATAATTTCATCAATCTGCCCCGACGCGACAAGAGTGTCAGGGAGGATATAATGGATGTGATACCATATCCGATGGTGGAATACACGTTCTCGCCCGACAATGATACGCTGACGGCACGCCTGACGGTGGCCGATTACATAGGCATCGAGAATTTCCGGCGTATCAGCCCATATCTGCACAAAAGTCTGAAATACATCTGGAACGGACATAAATATATACTGCATCGGCAATAGTGCCCGTGGGTACCGCTGCCATAAGGCCCCGGTTTTCCTGGTTTTTGCATTGAAGTTGTTTCGACTAATTTTTATGGTAAGATTTATGGCAGGTTCTATAAATTGGCTTGTGATGATTTTGGGTTTAAATTTGAGGGATTTTCAACGTTG
>CABUTY010000219.1 GCA_902494595.1 uncultured Porphyromonadaceae bacterium
AGCTGTCGCGCTATGAGGAGCGCAACCTATACCTGCGGGGCATCATACCACACATAGGGTATCCTTCCACCACTGTCGACGACCATCTGCAGCCACGCCGCGCCGGCGTGTCGAAATACACCTTCGGCAAGTCGCTGCGCCTGGCGCTCGACGGCATAACCTCTTTCTCTGTGAAGCCGCTATACCTCACCATGGCCCTGGGAGGTATCTATATCCTTGTGGCCATAGGGATAGGCATCTATGTGCTGGCCTCGCTGCTGTCGGGAAATGCCGAGCATGGGTGGAGCTCGATGATGCTGTCGATATGGTTTGTGGGAGGCACCACGCTGATAGCCCTCGGCATTCTCGGATTCTACGTAGGCAAGACATACATAGAGGTCAAGCACCGGCCACTCTACCATATAGACAGAAAGATATGAAAAGCGGGAGGTCGGAGCCGAAACTCCGCACTCCCGCAACATCAAGGTTACGAAAAGGTGATGTCTATAAACAGGAATTCACGAATCCCCGTACGTCGTTATAACTACCTGTTCGGCATGATGGTTCAGCGGAAATGCCCTTTTAACACAAGGATTAAAAAGGATATCCGTGTCAGACATGGAATCCGGCCTACAGGGCAAGGGCCTCGAAATAGCAGTCGGCGATAGCGAGCCATTCGGGATTTGTGCCCTTGAGGGTAAAATCGGGATTATCGACAGGATTGCCGAGTTCTCTGGCCGCCAGGTCCTTGCCGAGGGTCACCACAGTGGGAGGCACGTCGACACCATGCCTGTAATAGTCGGCCATATCGGTGCCCTTGGCATTCTCCTCTATGGCATAAAGGTTGTCGCCGAAGGCATAGAGGCCTGTCACACGGCATACAACGTCGTTGCCATCCTTGTCAGTTCCGGTCACAATCTCGGGAACATAATGAAAACCGGCGGTATGGTTGTCCCAGATAATGGCGCTGATTTCGCGCGCCTCCATGTCGTCGATAAGCTGGCGCTTGGCTTTCGATACCAACGCGTCGGCCTGTGTTGCGGCTCTTTCTGTGTCTTTCATAACCTATTGATATTGTCTGCATCAACAGAATGCAGGGATATTGTCTGCATCAACGGGATACAGGTGTGAAAATGATTGGTACAGGAATAACATCGGGGAGGGCATAAGGGTTTTGGAAGTGCAGAATTAACCGCCGATTTGCCTAATTGCAAATTAATTACTAATTTTGCAGTTGCTATTTGTGCACCGGGGAAATCGCGGCCATGACGCGGAAGCGCCGGGACGACAAAGAGAAGCCTCTGTAGTTCAACGGATAGAATAGAAGTTTCCTAAACTTTAGATAGGGGTTCGATTCCCCTCGGAGGTACGGCAGGATGCGGTTCGTTTCCGTAAAGGACACGGATTGTCATCATATTGACATATTATGTTATAACCAACATTGAGAAGTTGTGGGAAAATTCAGCGCATATAAAGTGGACCTTGCTGGCAAGAGCGAGGGACACTACGAACAGGATTTCGTGATAGACAAGCAATTCTTCGAGAATATGGAGAATCACGACATACTGAGCGCCGCCGTGTCTGTACATATGGACATGGAATGTCGCAACGGGGTATACGAATGCGTGTTCCACTGCAAGGGGAATCTGCAGATACCGTGCGACCGCTGTCTTGACCCGATGGATCATGAAGTGGATACGGACTATCGCGTAAGCGTCAAATATGGCGACAACTACGACGACGGCGCCGACAACCTGTTGGTAATACCCTACAGCAACAGTTATCTGAACGTAGCGTACATGCTTTATGACACGTTGCTTCTGACGATACCGTTGCGTCACGTACACGCGCCTGGCAAGTGCAACCGGGCGATGCTTGAGGCTCTACGCAAGCACAAAGGGTCGTCGGACGACGACGACACCGATGCCGAGGAAACACGACAGGAGGCACGCACCGCCGCCATCGACGATGATTCCGACGAATGACTCTTAAAGAAAACAATACTTAAACAAATAAACCAATGGCACATCCTAAACGCAGACAATCACATACCCGTACGGCGAAACGCCGCACCCATGACAAGGCTCTGATACCGACCATCGCATTATGTCCCAACTGTGGTGCATGGCATGTGTATCACACGATATGCCCTGAATGCGGCTATTACCGGGGCCGTCAAGTAATCGAGAAATAAGAGAAGATGACACACGCGAAAATCAGCGGCATAGCCTCCTATGTGCCCGAAGACATCCTCGACAACGAGATGCTGTCGAAGATGGTAGATACCAACGACGAGTGGATCACGAGCCGGGTAGGCATCAAGGAGCGTCGCATCCTCAAGGATACGAGCAAGGGGTCAAGCTATATGGGGACACAGGCGGTACGCCGGCTGCTGGACCAGACAGGCGTAGCTCCCGAGGATGTGGAGCTGTTGATATGCGCCACCTCCAACCCGGACTACCGTTTTCCGTCGACGGCGTCGATCATACTGCACGACTGCGGACTCAGCAACGCCTACGGCTACGACATACAGGCGGCATGCGCCGGCTTCATAGTGGCCATGCAGGCAGCCCGCTCATACATAGTGTCGGGGCTGTACAGCAAAGTGGTGGTGGTATGCGCCGAGAAGATGTCGTCGATGACCGACTATGAGGACCGGGCCACGTGTCCACTGTTCGGCGACGCAGCAGCCGCCGTGCTCGTGGAACCTACCCAGGAAGAGCTGGGTGTCATCGACGGCGAGTTCCATGTCGACGGCGAGGGAGTGCCCCATCTGCTCATGAAGGCAGGCGGCTCCGCAGCCCCAGCTTCACACCAGACTGTCGACAACCGCGAACACTTCGTATATCAGGAAGGCCGTACTGTCTACAAGAATGCCGTAAGAGACATGCTCTCGTCATCGCAGTCGGTGATGAAGCGCAACAACCTGTCGGCCGACGACCTCGACTGGTTCGTGCCCCATCAGGCCAACCTCCGGATTATCGAAGCCGTGGGCGGCAGAATCAAAATCCCCGAGGAGAAGATTCTGGTGAACATACAGCATTACGGCAACACGTCGGCGGCATCGATACCATTGTGTCTCGACGAATACAAGACGCGGCTCAAAAAGGGCGACAAGATAGTGATGACGGCCTTCGGCGCCGGCTTCACCTGGGGCGCCATGTACCTCATCTGGGCTTTCGACACCCCTCAGGCCTGATACAGCCGCCAAACCATTGTCAGGGCATCAGAGCTTTCTCCGATGCCCTTTACATGTTCATGAACTTTGCTCCGACCCAATCGGTTTTAACTGTGGATTAAAACCATCTGTTATGAATAATGAAAAAGAGATCCGGGAAGAGGCTGTGATTGATTCCGCCGGCGTTCCCGAAGCGATAGAGACTACAGTTGAAAGCGCCGGAGCGGAGGCCCCCGTCGCCGACGGCCACAAGGCCGGTTTCGTAAATATCGTGGGCAATCCCAACGTGGGTAAGTCCACACTCATGAACCGTCTTGTGGGCGAGCGCCTGAGCATCATCACCAGCAAGGCTCAGACCACCCGTCACCGCATTATGGGTATCGTAAACACCCCGGAGTACCAGATTGTATACTCCGACACTCCCGGCGTGCTCAAACCCAAATATAAGCTTCAGCAGTCGATGCTCGACTTCTCCGAGGGAGCCTTGACCGATGCCGATGTGCTCGTATATGTCACCGACGTGGTGGAGGATGCAGAGAAAAACAAAGACTTTCTCGACCGCGTGGCCCGCGAGAAGGTCCCCG
>CABUTY010000220.1 GCA_902494595.1 uncultured Porphyromonadaceae bacterium
ATCCGTTCCTTTGACCGTTCATATCGCTGATCTATCGCTTCTCGACCGGCGAACTTGCCGAGGCGGGATGCCTTGAACGGTAAGGCAATTGTCTTGCCTTCATCGTCGGTAGCGAAGTATACCAGTCCATGATATTCTCTTCCGTTTACTCTGCCGTCCGCTTCCTCACACCTTATATTATATAAGGAGAGGATTGCGTTATATTCTCCAAGCGTCTGGAATTTATAACGCATACCGACCATCTTTACGGTGTTGGCGACCTGTCGCTTGATGTCGCCGTTTGGATCGACCTTCCTTATTGGCATGTCTGGAGTGATACGCTGCCTTTCGGCCGTGTGCAGTCCGTACTTTCGCTCAATCTCGCGGGTAATCTCCTTGCTCCGGTAATAATTGTTTCTGGAGTCAATGGCGGAACCGTCGGGTCTGACACGCAACGCCACAATGTGGATATGGTGACGGTCAATGTCCTCATGTTTCACAACAACGTATGGCATATCGGCAAATCCCATCTTCTCCATATACTCATGGGCTATCTGTATATACTGCGCCTCGCTGAGTCGGTCATCGGGATGCGGATTCAACGATATGTGCATCATTGTCTTCTCGGCTTTGGTAGCCTGAGGCATCCACCTTTTGAAATCTTCAAACACGCGATAGATGTTTATCTTTCCGGTACCGTCATTATAGATTTTATTGGTATCGAGAACACGCCCATGCTCCTTGTTGATCTTTTCGCCATTATAAACCAGACTGCCGTAAAGGGAATTCCCTAAAGAGATTTTTGCGACCATTGCTCGTCGAACTGCCGGGCGAGTGCGACAATCTCGCGGTTGAGTTTCACAAGCTCGATAGTCAGGTTCTCTATTTTATAGAGAGCCGCCATAGCCTTTCTTTCGTTGAAATTCTCTTTGAGGGTTGTGAGCAGCAGGTTGTAGCTGATGCGTATCTCACGGTAGTGGTTGTTCATGTTTGACAGACGGTCGATGAAGATCCGGCTGTTGTCGTCGATGTAATGAACCTTGAAAGTCTTTCCGAAGACCTGCATCTTGATGAAGGCAGAGAGCGATTCTATGCCCGATTGCTGCTGCATTGTCAGCAACTGCGACTGTTCCGAGGCGGTGAAGTTCACCGAACATCGGAAGGCTGTGGAGGGGTCGGCCTTCTTGTGCCGCCCTCCACGGTAATTGTTTCTGTTCATAAATACGTGGGATTTGGTGGTTAATAAATGAGGTGCCGGACAGCACCGTAGAAAATCTCGTGGCGATTAAGACTTTGGAGTAAGCGCAACAGCTCCATGCAATGGCAAGGGGTTTATGCTGCAAAATGAGTTTCATGCAGCGTAAACCATACCTTGCAAGGTTCATGTGAACCTCAAAATCTGATGTTTACAGGGATAACTGCGCGAATATAGAACCGGGATCATTCAGACCTTGATTCAATGGGAAAAGTCGTGGCTTCAACCCGACCCATACGGAACAATCCACCCTGATCATCGGGATAAGGGAGACAATTCCAAGCCTCGCGTGAGAACTTTCTTTGATAAGAGTAACAATCAGACGGGGACAAAATGTTCCCGACGATTTTCCCAAATGCCCGTATATGACCACGATATGAATTGAAATGCACATTTCGCTAACGGAATAATCCATTTCCAGCCAGCCAATGTTTCACTTACGAAAGCAGTCAGGCATCTGTCTTGATAACCGAACAAGTGAACTGCTGCATGACGGGACATTTGTATATTTAGTTGTTCAATCGAGTATATCCTCAGTCAAGCACCCGCTTGAACTAATGAGTGACTGGCTTGCCGGTTTACCCGACAAACAGATGCCCGACGGTACACATAACTGATTGCAGGACTGGCTGACCAGCTGACTGACCGGACCCTCCTGCAATCAGACCCCTCCGGCTGACTGGCTGAACGGACAGACAGTGGAATGAATGTCCGAATGAATGTCCGAATGAATGAGCAAATGCCCGTATATGCCCACAATATGAATTGAAATGCACATCTGAGAAACTTGAAAATATTTTTTCTCAAACCTCGCGTTTCACTTACAAACGACCGATAAACCGCCCGGCAAATTCAATATGCCGACGGTATGATAAAAAGCTGTTTCAGCAACCACTGCAATCAAGCAGGGCCGGAGGTGACGACACTGACGGCTGACTGAACAGACGGAAAGACAGATGACTGAATGAATTGCCGAATGTGTGTATGTAAGAACGGCAAGCCAGTCAACACGTCAGATATACCGTTACCCAAACAGTCAGCCATACGGCTGAGAATATCTCCGTTCATCTGAAAGTTAATGCAGGTGTCTAACTGAAATGCTGAATCGCTGAACAGCTGCCTACATGACTTTTCGCCTGATTGTGGAATCAGTCCGACCCATATCTCCACATATCAGAGCCGACCACCCCTGAATCATCAAAGGATCGTGGCACCCAATGGCAACGTGCCCTCCCTGAGTTTATCAATCCCATAAACACAATTTATTATGAGCGAACCCGTATTTATCGCCTTCGCTTCCCAGAAAGGAGGCTCGGGCAAATCGACACTGACGGCGCTCACGGCAAGCTACCTCCACTATCTTGAAGGTGTGGACGTGCTGGTAGTTGACTGTGATTCCCGACAGTACACCCAGAAGGACTATCGCGACCACGACATTGTCGTGATAAACGCGACGCCGACATTGAAAAAGGCGTTCATGAATTTCTACAGGAAATTCGGCAAACAGCCTTACGAAATCCTCTATGTGACTCCGGCCGACGCTATCGAGAGAGCCGAGGAGTATCTCGAGGAAGCCCCGAATGTAAAGGCGGTGTTCTTCGACATCACCGGAACCATCAACGACATGGACCTTGTCAACCTCCTTGCAAGGATGCACTATCTGTTCATTCCGATAACGACTGACACCGGCGACATGAAAAGTTCAATCCGCTTCGCCAACAAGGTCATGAGCGAGATGGTGGCACCCGGCGGTTCTTCCATCAGGGATATCAAACTTATATGGAACCGCATCCCCGTCCGTAAGAAGTTGAAACTGTGCGAGCTGATTGACAACTACCTCGAAGAACTTCATCTGTCGTCGCTCAACACCGTCCTGAACAACAGCGTGAAATATTCCAAGGATGACGGCACAGGTTCGAGACCCGCCATTTTCCGTTCGACGATGATGCCTCCTGACAGGCAGCTCCTCAAAGAGAGCAGCCTGCCTGAACTGGTGAGTGAAATCCGTCAGATTATAAACGTGTGAGCCTATGGCGGACGAGAGTAACAAAGGATTCGATGCCGCCAACTTTCTCGACAATTACCGTGAGGACATAGCGACACCGGTCCGAAAGCCCAAGAAGCAACCAGTGCGGCAGCCGGCGAATGACCCGCCTGAGCCGGAGGTAGAGACACCGCCGCCCAAGCCCAAAAGTGAGTCTGCCAAAGCATCCCTCAGAGCAGATGCCCCTGCATCCGATAAGGAAGCGGACATAACACCCGATGAGGAAGCCTATACAAACCAATATCTCGTTGAGCGGGTTCCCATCGGATTCTCAAAATCGGGATGGCAGGTGGCCGTATCAAGAGAACACCATGACAAAATCGTGAAAATAATCGCGATTCTCGGTGAGAGGCTGACATTCGGTGGTTTCGTAGACAACATTCTCCGGAAGCATTTCGAGGAGAACAATGATGTGATCCGTCGGCTCATATCGAAGAATACAGATTTCTAAAA
>CABUTY010000221.1 GCA_902494595.1 uncultured Porphyromonadaceae bacterium
AGAAACTATTCTTTCTCATTTCTTTCCTCCTTTCTTCTTGACGTCAAACATGTAGCATATCGAGAGTGCGGCGTTGTCTATGCCGTAGAAAGTGCGCTGTTTGCGACCTACGAGCAGACCGTTGTGACGGTTCTGGAAGAGGTCGTAGTCGAGATGGTAAATGCCGAATCCCACGGAGCATTCGAGACGCCAGCGACCGTTGCGGCTGATGTTGAAGCGATAGCCGGCATTGATGCCGCCGCCGATGGCCGGCGTGTTGCCGTCGTGGTCCTGATAACGGTAGGCTCCTTCAAAGGCCACATTGTACCAGCCCAGTCCGAAATGCGGAGCCACGAAGAAGCCTTGGTTGTCGCCACGGAACCAATAGCGGACCTCCGGCATTATCGTGAACGTACGGTATTTGCGCGTGCTCTGGAAATAGTTGAAGCCCGAGTAATAGAGCGAGAGATCCGCACTCCAGTGCGGGGCTATGTCGATTTCGCCTGCAAGGTTGATCCATAACAGGAACCATGCCGGCACATTGGTCTTGACGTAAGCGTGACGTTGCCACTCAGGCACCGCCATTGCCACGACAGTATCCTGCTCCACCGCCGTCATCAACGGGCTCTTCTCCACGGCCCTTTCCGTTTCAACTGGCACGGCGACGGTCTCCATAACGGTACCTTCGTCGGTAAGAGTGGCCTTGTATTCATTGCGGTCGGAGACTACATGCACCACGGCACGACGCACGCGGGGAAATACTATGGTGGCGAGTTCACGCCACGTGCGGCCGCCATTCAGGGCGCGAAGCTTCGCCTCCCGGCTGTCGCCGTCGCTCTCTCCGTCGATTATCGCCAGCACATTATCCTTGCCGCTGATGCCGCTCTCCGCGATAAGCTCGCGTGTCTTCGCCCAGTCCTCGGCCTCTTTGCGGACCGTTATCGACTCCATGGGTATGCCCCACGTATGATTGAAATACTTCCGCACGGCTCCGGCACGGTCGCCGGCAAGTCGGCTATTGAACGCATATGGACCGTCGGGCGACGAATATCCGCATATCTCGAATTTCTCCAGACGGCCCTCCTTGTAAAGTCCCGAGGCTTTCCGCCCCAACTCTTCAAGGCAATCGTCAATCACCAGCCGGCTCTCGTTGATCTTGAAGCCCGTGGCGCACTCCGGCTCTTCCTGGGCATATGCCATGACCCCGATGCCGCCTGTCAGCACCACTGCCATTATATATGTCTGTATCTTTACTAAGAATTTCTTCATGATGGAAGGTTACGGGATCTCAGTTATTGTTACTGTTGTTGTATTTCTGACAATGCGGCTTCGGCAAATAAGGCTTCGGCCGCTTCATCATTGTTTTGCGAGCATTATGCAATTTCTTGCCAAGCTCTTGTTGCGTTAGGCTTGCTTTTGCTGCGTTGTAATGCTCGGTTAACGGGTGCAAATTTAAGAATATTATTTCATACCCACAAATTTTCCGACCTTCTTTTTTGGGTCATTTTATCGGATTTATTGTAACAATTGGAGCTTTTCGCCTTCCACTTTACCTCCGAAACCTTCGCGGCAGCCGTCCGAAACCTTTGCTGCTGCCGTGCCGCGAGCGGAAGCTCGCGGTAATTTTGGTCTCCCGCAGGCGTTATATTAGAAAGAACCCATAAAGATAAGAAGGATGTCGAAAGCGAAGGTAAAGAAGGCTCTCGGAGAGCTTGACCGAGCGGAGCTCATTGAGGTAATCATGGAGATGTACTCCGCACGCAAGGAGGCCCGCGACTATCTGGAGTTCTGGATAGACCCCGACATGGACCGCCAGCTCGATGATCTGAAAGTGAAGCTCAACAAAATATTCTTCGTGTCGGCCGACAAGCCCCGCCGAAAGCCCGACTATACCGACATATCCGTGATGGTAAAGAACTTCGAATCGCTGGGCCCCTCCCCCGAACAGGTCTGCGACCTCTATCTGTCCATCCCCGAAAAAATCGTCGAGTGGCTCGGCGCCAGAAACGGCATAGGAATAAAATCTGCATCCAAAAAAGTATACGCCTGGCTTGAAAAGGGAAAGGAGGCAATAGAAAAGACAGGTCTCGAGGACATGTTCGGCATGAGACACGACCGGACTCTCGACGCCATCGACCGGTATGTGGAGCTGGCCGAACGTATCGGTACAGGGCGGCGCGGATACCGCCGTTACCTCAGATGGTGACCCCCTCTCGAGCAGACATGAATTTTTTTTGAAGATTTCTTTTTGATTTTTCAGTCAGATATTGTAATTTTACCGCGACAAAAACACCGGGGGCACCGGCACGGTTCCTGCAGCCGCCGCAACCCCCTTAAAACACGAATCTTAATATCTGAAACCATGAAGATCGGAATTCCAAAGGAGATCAAGAACAATGAGAACCGGGTAGGATGCACCCCGGCAGGCGTGAAAGAGCTTGTGGCCCATGGCCATGACGTTTATGTTCAGGACCATGCCGGCGAGGGCAGCGGTTTCTCCAACGACGAATACATCAAGGCCGGCGCCAAGATACTCCCCACCATCGAGGACGTATACGCCACCGGCGACATGATCATAAAAGTGAAGGAGCCCATCGAGCCGGAATACGCTCTCATCCGCAAAGGACAAGTTCTTTTCACCTATTTCCATTTTGCTTCGGAGCGTCCGTTGCTCGACGCCATGCTCAAGAGCGGTGCCGTATGCATCGCCTATGAGACGGTAACCTATTCGGCAACCGACCGTCGTCTGCCGTTGCTGATACCTATGAGCGAGGTAGCAGGCCGCATGTCGATACAGGAGGGAGCCCGCTTCCTGGAGAAACCCCAGGGAGGCCGTGGCGTCCTTATGGGTGGCGTGCCGGGAGTCAAACCCGCCAAGGTGCTCGTGCTCGGAGCTGGTGTAGTGGGCCGCAACGCCGCCCTTATGGCCGCAGGTCTCGGTGCCGACGTTACCATTACCGACATCAACCTTGACATTCTCCGCCACTGCGCTGAAGTGATGCCCAAGAACGTCAAGACTCTCTACTCCTCGCGCCACAACATCGAGGAGCAGCTCCCCGACACCGACCTCGTGGTAGGTTCCGTGCTCGTACCGGGTGCCAAGACTCCTCACCTCGTGACCCGCGACATGATCAGCCTCATGCGTCCCGGCTCCGTGATGGTTGACGTGGCCATCGACCAGGGCGGATGCTTCGAGACTTCCCACCCCACAACCCACAGTGAGCCCACATTCCTCGTGGACGGCGTAGTGCAGTATGCCGTGGCCAACATCCCCGGCGCCGTGCCCTACACCTCGACGCTCGCCCTGACCAACGCCACGATGCCCTATGCCCTAAAGCTCGCCGACCTCGGCTGGGTGGAGGCCTGCAAGAGAAACCCGGGCCTCGCAAACGGCGTCAACGTAGTGGACGGCAAAATCACTTTCAAGGCCGTGGCCGACGCCTTCGACCTCGATTACTCACCCCTCGAACTCTAATAGATTTCATAAGTGATTACCGGAGCCGGCATATCTCCATGTCGGCTCCGGCCTTTTTTAGCCTTTTATTGGGGGGTATGCCCCATTTTTTGTAACTTTGCGGTCTAATTATCGCGATTATGTCAGAAAACAAGGATACAAAGAAGATAGTGCTGAGCGGCATACGTGCCACCGGCAACCTGCATTTAGGAAATTATTACGGTGCGCTGCGCAATTTCGTGCGTATGCAGGACGACTACGACTGCCGTTATTTCGTGGCCGACCTGCATGC
>CABUTY010000222.1 GCA_902494595.1 uncultured Porphyromonadaceae bacterium
CATGCAATCCTATATGCTTGCCGTTCAAATAGAAATCCGCCGCCTGCCGTACTCCCTCAAACTCAATAAAGACCTTCTTCCCTTTTGCAGTCTTAGGGAGCCTGAAATGTTTTCTATACCAGGCTATAGTATCCGTCATTCCCCATATATGTACTTTAAATGCCTCATCTTCATTAAAAGCCCGAGGCAAAGTGATTTTTTTCCAGTTTTCATCAAAAAAATCAGACTTTTCAGCCCCTACTACTTCTCCAATATGGAGTAACCATTCCATATTGAAATTATATTTCTCACGATTATCGCTCCATCCGGATGCAGGAAGAAGCCAAAGCATACACAATAAAATAAGTAAATTTTGTTTGTTCATGATATTTCTAAATTTATCAGCAGCAAAAATAAAGAATACCCATCAAAACAAACCGTTCACACGTTTCAAGATGTGGAACAAATGTTGCAAAAAGCAACGACACAAGCTATTATTATCTTTTCCGGTTCTATAAAGAACAAACTTTTCAAATGTTTGCAGATCTATTTTTTAATAATAATACTTGAAGCATCCAAATCCGCCGGAATGAAACAGAATAAACACAATTTCCGCATCGCTCATTCTATCGGGGCTTGTTACGATGTTTATTTTAATCTTTGGGATGGTGACAAGTGATAGACCAATCTGTTTGTACGTTTTTACAGGAAAATGTACAATTGCCTATGTTACCGTTTCTAAATGGAACATATCTTTGCCATCATTCAAAGAATCACAAAAGAAACAACATAATATCAAATTCCTAATTAAAATGAGTAATAAGAAACATACAAAGTCTTGGGCTCTTTTTCTCATGGAACTGTTGCTGGTAATCTGCACATCGTGCACAGATAGCCAGTCGACCGAGAGAAAAGCCTTGTTTGACAGTGATTGGCGCTTTGCCAAGGGAACACATTCCGGTGCCGAAATACCGGATTTTGATGATAGTGAGTGGCGAGTACTTGACTTACCACATGACTGGAGCATCGAACCGCTTGAAAAGAACGATACTGCTGAGGTCATAGGTCCGTTCTCGCGTGCTAGCGTGGGTGGTGCGGCGACAGGACAGACCGTAGGCGGTGAAGGCTGGTATCGAAAGACCTTTGTCACGCATCCGGCCGATGAGGGCAAGCGGCGGATGCTTTATTTTGAGGGAGCTTACAATCAGACCGAAGTGTGGGTCAATGGCGAGAAGGTAGGTGAGAATGTATATGGTTACAGTGCTTTCCGCTGTGACATCACCCGTCAATGCCGTCCGGCCGGTGAAGAAAACGTGGTAGCCGTGCGCGTGGTCAACGAGGGCAAGAACAGCCGCTGGTATGCCGGATCGGGGTTGTACCGTCATGTGTGGCTTGTTACGACCGAAACTATTCATCTCGATGAATGGGAAACAGCCGTTGTGACCGACAGCGTTTCTGATCAAGGTGCCCACATCAGTTTATCGACCACTGTATTTAATGACAGCGACAAGCCTATGCAGCTGAAATACCGGATAACGGTCGGTACGGCCTCTAAAGACGAACAGGTGTTACAGGGCATGGTGCCTGATGCGGTGGCTCCGGGTGACTCGGCCTTTGTTGACGAGCGCTTGCGTGTTGCACAGCCGAAATACTGGTCACCCGAGACCCCCGCTCTTTATACAGCTTTATTTGAAGTGCTAGATGAACAGTCACAGGTACTCGACTCGCTGCAAATCCCCTTTGGTATTCGCACATTGGAGTTTTCGGTTAATCGCGGTTTCTTGCTTAACGGCCGACCGGTGGAGATGAAGGGAGGCTGCATCCATCACGACAACGGTCTGCTGGGTGCCGCCGCTTACGACCGTGCCGAGGTGCGCAAGGTCGAGTTGTTAAAGACCAATGGCTTTAATGCCGTCCGCTGTTCGCACAACCCTTTCTCTGAAGCTTTCCTCCATGCCTGCGACAGTTTGGGCATGTTGGTGATTGATGAGGCTTTTGACCAATGGGCCTCCAAAAAAAATCCGCAAGACTATCACTTGTATTTCGAGGAATGGAGCAAGCGCGACCTGCAGACCTTGGTACGCCGCGACCGCAACCATCCATCGGTCATCATGTGGAGTATCGGCAACGAGATACGCGAGCGCATCACTGACCGAGGCGAGCAGACAGCCAAACGTTTGCGCGAGCATATCCGCGAATATGACACATCGCGCCCTGTAACGGCTGGTGTCAACAAGTATTGGAACAAAGACCGTACGGAGATGCTCAGCCTCGAAAAGGCGTTCCGTCATCTCGATGTGGCCGGCTATAATTATATGTGGCGATTTTATGAGAAAGATCACGAGGAATATCCCCAACGGGTGATATATGGTAGCGAAAGCGTAGCGACCGAGCTGGCACCCAACTGGGATAAGGTAGAGCGTCTGCCTTACGTCATCGGCGACTTCATGTGGACGGCGATGGATTATCTCGGTGAGTCGGGCATTGGCAACGTGGTCGAGATTGCTCCTCAAGAGAATGTGCACCAGTTCATGGGCTGGCCGTGGTATAATGGATGGTGTGGTGACCTTGATCTGTGTGGTGTGAAAAAGCCTCAATCATACTTCCGCGATGTGGTGTGGCAGCGTGCCGACATCACGATGGCGGCCGAGATACCCGTGAGTGAGGGCAAACGCTCGAAAGTAAGTTTCTGGGGGTGGCCTAACGAAGTACTTGACTGGACGTTCCCCGGCTACGAAGGTCGCGAAATAAAGGTGAATGTATACTGCCGTGCAGGTCAGGTGCGCTTGTACCTGAATGATCGGCCGGTGGGTGAAACCCGCACGTCTGAAGCGTATAAAGCCGTGTTTAACGTGCCTTATGCTCCGGGTGTATTGCGTGCCGTGACGCTTGAAAACGGTCAAGAGGGCAAAGCGGTTGAACTGTATACGACCGGCGAACCGGCGGCATTGCGCCTTACGGCCGACCGCAAAGTTCTCACTGCTGACGGACAAGACCTTTCTTATATTCTGGTGGAGCTGACAGATGCTCAAGGACGTGTCATCCGCGACAGCCGACGCACAATTGAGTTTGACTATACGGGGGAGGGCGCCATAATCGCCTCGGGCAACGGTGCTCCCAATGACATGAAGAGCTTCCGCTCGGCAACGCCCAAGTTTTATAACGGTCGCGCGATGCTCATCGTTAAATCCGGGGACAAGCCGGGGCAGGGAATAGTGAAGGTATCTTCCAAGGGATTACCAACGGCTAAACTCTGTTTGGAAATGAAGTAAATGCTCCTTTCATGCGATAAAAAACATGCTGAGAACAAGTTTTCATCTTTTGGCGGAGTTTTAGCGTCCAGTTGCAAACGATTCAAGACGAACCGACGTCCAGCTTGTTTTCCGATGCAAACTTTTAATCAGTAACCGGCTTTCCCTCATTCAACATCTGAGGAGTCGTATCACTACTTAAAAATAAAGTTTGATATGGCTCTTCAGATTACAGATACGACCAGCTCTCTATTTAAAATCCATACGTAATTTTTTGAGTCATAAATCGTTTTTTATCAATTCCTTTCGATTATTTATATTGTGTAGGCAATACCCCAAACAGTTTCTTGAATGATTTTGTGAAATAACTAGGTGTATTAAAACCAACCTTATCAGCTATCTCAGCAATGGAAAGACCTCCCTCTTTCAATAATTCCGCAGCTTTACGAAGACGTACATTCTTCACAAAATCAGAAGGCG
>CABUTY010000223.1 GCA_902494595.1 uncultured Porphyromonadaceae bacterium
TCGGGTTCGTTGCCGGGGTAGTTGTCGCGCAGGGATATGAGGTATTCCCGGGCGAGTTCCTTGTTGCCCAGGCCTGTGCAGGCGTCGGCAAGTGCTATGAATCCTTTGGCGAGCCAGTAAGTGTGCGGTGTTCCGGTCTCGGTGAAGTCGTTCATGAGGTCGAAAGCCTTCTGATACTGGCGTTTTTCGAGGAGACGGTTGGCGAGGGTTACGGCGGCGGTGGCACCGGCGAGGTTCTCGGGGTTTGCAGCCAGCCGGGCGTAAATGTCGTCGGCGTCGGTGTCCTGGTCGGCGCGTGCCAGGGCGTTGGCGCGGTAGAGGCTTATGTCATAGAGCTGTTCGGCGGGGAGGTCGTTGCTGGCGGCAATCCTGTCGAGGAGCTGCAGTTGCTCCAGAGGATGGTCGCCGGCGGCGTCGGCAGCTTTGGCGGCGCTGATGAGTTCGTCAATGTCGGCATCGGGGTTTATGGACATACGTCGCCGGTAGGCATCGGCGGCCTCACGGCTGTGGCCAAGCTCCTCATGTGTCTGTGCCAGTTCCAGCAGTGCCGCCGAGCACCATTTGCTCTGAGGATAGTCGCGGAGGAAATCCTCCAGGGCATTTATCTTCTGCTGCGGTGTATGGGCGAGACCCGACAGCATGGCATGGCGGTAGGCAGCGTAGTCGTTGTCGGCCTTCCCTTTGCGGGCGTTGTCGTATAATGCCAGGGCATCGGTATAGTTGCCGGTATAATATAGACAGTCGGCGCGGCGCAGCCGGGCGGCGTCAAGGAGAGCTGTCGCGAGGTGAGGCGTGGCCGTCTCGGCGGCGGCGAAATCGCGTGCCGCCACTGCATAGTCGCCGAGACGGTAGCGTGCGTATGCCAGGTTGTAGAGACCCAAGGCCTTGTTGAGGGTAGGCTTGCCGTTTAGGAAGGTGTTGTAGGCGTCGGCGGCCTCACGGTATTTGCCCTCATTGTATAGGGCGTCGCCGAGCCAGAGGCTTGCCTGGCCGGCGAGCCGGGAGTCGGTGGAGCGCATGGCTGCCGCGCGGCTGAACCAGCCGGCGCTCTCACGGTAATTGCCGTTGGTCGACTCCACGATGCCTTGCTGGTAGAGTGCCTTCTGCTTTATGGCCAGCAGCTGTGCCGACGGGTTGCGTATGCCGTCGACGCAGCTCACCGCCTTACGGTAGTCGCGGTCGTTGAAGTATGCTGAGGCGAGGTATTGCTCCACCTGGGGCACGTGTGGCGAGTCGGGCCATCTGCGGAGATAGGCCTCAAGCATCTCGGCCGATTTGGAGAAAGGTACGTTGCCGCCGCGTGTCAGGGCGGTGATATAGTCGTAAAGTGCTGTCTGCGCCACTTTGGGGTCGGTCTCGTAGGCGGCGGCTTTCTCGAAGGCGAGGGTGGCTCCCTGTATGTCGCCGAGTTGCAGACGGCACTGTCCCAAATATAGCCATGCGCTCTGTCCCAGGGCGCCGTCGGTTCGGGTCACGTCGGTGAAGCGGCCGGCGGCCGCATTGTAGTCGCCACGCTCATAGTCGATGACTCCCAAGGCGTAAAGGGCTTCGTTGTCGGGTGTCCCTTGTGTACGGTCAAGATAGTTGTCGAGGCTTATTTTGGCGGCGTCCATCTCGCCGAGTTTGAAGCGGCTCAGTCCGCATATGCGGTGTATCTCGGGGGCAAGCTCCGGCACGGGGTTGCGGTGAAGCATCCTGTCGGCTTTCGCGGCGACTGTGCTGTAACGACCCCACACGTATTCTATCTGAAGCATGTAGTAGCCGGCTTCGAGGCCGGGGATGCCGGGCGTCACTTTCGAGAAGCCGTCGTAGGCTTTGCGGAAGTCGCCCCCTATGTAGTCGAGGTATGCGTTGTAGAAGTTGCGTATGTCGGCGAAGTCCTTGCCCTTGACATTACGGAGGGTTTTGCGTGCTTCGGCGAAATGGCCTGTGCGAATCTGGCATAGGGCGAGGCGGTAGCTGTATAGGGAGCGGTCGGGCAAGGCGAGGCCGTCGATGTCGGCGCGTAGGTAGAGTTGCAGGGCATCGGGCCAGCGGTGCGCGAAGAAGTCGATGTCGGCGAGCATCAGACGGGCCTCCGTGGTGTGAAGGGAGGCGGGACACGCCTCTATGTAGTCGCGGAGCATCTGTGCCGTCCCCGGCGCGTCAAGGGTGTACGCATCCTTGACTGTCTGCCATCTCTCCGACGCGTTGCCCTCGGAATAGTCAAAACCGAGTGCCGGTGTGCTTATCGTCATTGCGGCGAATAACGCCGTGGTCAATATCTTCTTCATAACCGCAAAATTACAAATTTTTCAACAGTCGGTCAAACCTGCGTGTCCCGTTTTTGTGAATCGCGGAAATCAACCCCGTTTTTGGGGAATCCCGGAACTGAACAACATAAAAAAGGACGCACGAGAGGGTGCGTCCTTGTATGATAGGGGTATAAGTTTCTTAGAGCTTGGGGCCTGCGGCTACAAGGGCCTTGCCGGCTTCGTTGTTCTCGAACTTCTTGAAGTTGTCGATGAACATCTGGGCGAGTTTCTTGGCCTTTTCGTCCCACTCCTTGGGGTCGGCGTAAGTATCGCGGGGGTCGAGGATCTTGGAGTCCACGCCGGGGAGCTCCGTAGGAATCTTGAAGTCGAAGTAGGGGAGTACCTTTGTGGGAGCCTTGTCGATGTCCCCGTTGAGGATGTCGTCGATGATACCGCGGGTATCCTTGATGGAGATACGCTTGCCAGTGCCGTTCCAGCCGGTGTTGACGAGGTAGGCGTTGGCGCCGCTGAGCTTCATCTTCTTGACGAGTTCCTCGGCATACTTGGTAGGATGGAGTTCGAGGAAAGCCTGGCCGAAGCATGCGGAGAATGTGGGGGTAGGCTCTGTGATGCCGCGTTCTGTACCGGCGAGCTTGGCGGTGAAGCCGCTGAGGAAGTAGTACTTGGCCTGCTCGTGGTCAAGGATAGCCACGGGAGGAAGCACACCGAAAGCGTCGGCGCTCAGGAAGATGACCTGCTTGGCGGCGGGACCCTTCGACACGGGCTTCACGATGTTCTTGATGTGATAGATGGGGTAGGATACGCGGGTATTCTCTGTCACGCTCTTGTCGGCGAAGTCGCATGTGCCATCGGGACGTACGGTAACGTTCTCGAGGAGAGCGTCGCGGGTGATGGCGTTGTAGATGTCGGGTTCAGCCACGGGGTCGAGGTTGATGACCTTTGCGTAGCAGCCGCCCTCATAATTGAAGACGCCGTCGTCGTCCCAGCCGTGCTCGTCGTCGCCGATGAGCAGACGCTTCGGGTCGGTGGAAAGAGTGGTCTTGCCCGTTCCCGACAGACCGAAGAAGATGGCGGTGTTCTTGCCCTCGAGGTCGGTGTTGGCCGAGCAGTGCATCGAGGCTATGCCGCGAAGAGGATTGAAGTAGTTCATCATCGAGAACATACCCTTCTTCATCTCGCCGCCGTACCAGGTGTTGAGGATAACCTGCTCGCGCTGCTTGATGTTGAAGGCTACCACAGTCTCCGAGTGGAGACCCAGCTCCTTATAGTCCTCGCATTTGGCCTTGGAGGCGTTGAATACCACGAAGTTGGGCTCGAAGTTCTTGAGCTCCTCCTCGGTGGGACGGATGAACATGTTCTTTACGAAATGAGCCTGCCATGCCACCTCAACGATGAAACGCACGGCGATGCGGGTGTTCTCGTTGGCGCCGCAGAAGCAGTCAACCA
>CABUTY010000224.1 GCA_902494595.1 uncultured Porphyromonadaceae bacterium
CAGCAACGAGAAAGCCACCGACACCAGCAAGTCGGACATCACCGGCACCAAGAACAGCGACATTTTCGTATCCACCAAGGACGAGAAGGGTGTGTGGCAGCGGCCGGAGCCGGCACAGGGAGAGCTCAATACGGAGCATGACGAAGGAATCACGGCCTTCAGCCCCGACGGACAGACCATGTACCTCACCGTAGCCAAGAGGAGTCCCAACGCCGACTCGTCGGTAGAGATATACACGTCACGCCGTTCCGACGCCTCATGGTCGGCGCCGCAGCGTCTCGAGATTATCCGCGACACCATTTCCGCCCTCGGTCACCCCTCTGTGAGTCCTGACGGCAAATATCTCTATTTCACCAGCGACATGCCGGGCGGTTTCGGCGGCAAGGACATATGGCGCATCAACATCAACGACCGCGTGGGGAGCCTCGAGAACCTGGGCCCGCAGATTAACACCCCGGGCGATGAGATGTTCCCCTACGCCCGCACCGACACCACCCTCTACTTCTCCAGCGACGGTCATCCCGGCTTCGGGGGCCTCGACATATTCCGTGCCACTCTCAACAGCACCCGCGACCGTTGGAGCGTGGAGAACATGGGACTACCCATGAACAGCCAGGGCGACGACTTCGGCATCACTTTCGGCAAGGGCGAAGAGGGTTTCCTCAGCTCCAACCGTGGAGACGCCAGGGGCTACGACCACATATTCTCTTTCGTGAAGCCTGACATAAAGGTGACCATCAGCGGATGGGTTGTCGACAAGGATGACGAGCCTGTGCCCAACGCCGTGATACGCATCGTCGGCGACGACGGCTCAAACCAGAAGGAGGTGGCTCGCGACGACGGATCCTTCAAGTTCAACCTCAGCCGTGGCGTGAAATATGTGATGCAGGCCGGCGCAAAAGGATACCTCAACGTCAAGCAGGAGTTCGAGAGCGACGACGCCGAGGAAGACCAGGACTATGGCGTTGACTTCATTCTCGCCGCCGTCTACAAGCCCCAGGTGGTGGAGAACATCTTCTACGACTTCGACAAGGCTTCGCTGCGCCCCGAGTCAAAAGCCGCCCTCGACGAGATGGCCCAGATTCTCAAGGACAATCCCGGTGTCAAAATCGAGATGGGAGCGCACACCGACCGCGTCGGCACCGAGATTTACAACCTGAGTCTCTCCGACCGCCGCGCTAAAAGCGTGGTCGATTACCTCATAGCCGCCGGAATCAACCCCGAACGCCTCACCTGGAAAGGCTACGGCAAAACGGTGCCAAAGACCGTCACAAAACGCATCAACAAGGAGTACCCTCAGTTCCCCGAAGGCACTGTGCTCTCGGAAGAGTTCATAAACACTCTCTCCGAAGAAGACAGGGAGGCGGCCGACCAGATCAACCGCCGCACGGAGTTCCAGGTGCTCACCCTCAACACGGAGGAATGGTAAATGGATTTCACTCCGGCAATACGATGGTGGTTTGATCGTCGGGCGCGACGCACCGACATATGGGGCTCCCGAAGCGCTGAAATACAGGAGAAGGTGCTTCGCGACCTCCTCCGGCGCGGCCATGCCACTCTCACCGGGTTCAGCCACGACTTCTCATCCATAGCCGATGCCTCCGACATCCATGCCGTGTATGCACGCGATGTGGAGCCCGTGGAATATGAGGATATCAGGCCGCTGGTGATGCGCATTGTCAAGGGCGAACGCAATGTGCTATGGCCCGGCGTCTGCGTCGACTTCGCCCAGTCGTCGGGAACCTCCGGCGGCAAATCAAAATTCATACCCATCACCCGCGACTCGCTGCGCCGCAACCATATCCCCGGCGCCGCCGACAGCGTGGCTCTTTATCTTCGCGACAACCCCGCAAGCCGCATTTTCGCCGGTAAGGGATTCATACTCGGCGGCTCTTTCGCCAATGAGCTCGACCTGCGCAAAAGTCCCGCCAATGTCGGCGACCTCAGCGCAACTCTCATCAGCAGATGCCCCGCCCTGGCCAACCTCGTGAGGATTCCCGACAAGAAGACGGCTCTCCTCGCCGACTGGTCGGTAAAGCTCCCCCTCCTTGTAAAAAAAGCCGCTTATGCCGATGTCACCAACATCTCGGGAGTACCAAGCTGGTTCCTGGCAGTCATAAAAGGGATTCTCGCCGAGAGAAACGCCTCTTCGCTGCATGAGGTATGGCCCAATCTGGAGGTATTCTTCCACGGCGGCATATCCTTCGCCCCATACCGGCAGATATACTCCGGCATCACCGACCCGTCAAGGATGCATTTCCGCGAGACCTACAATGCCTCCGAAGGTTTCTTCGCCGCCCAGGACTCGCCGGACAGCAGCGCCATGCTCCTCCTCATCGACAACGACATCTACTACGAATTCATCCCCTTGGGCGGCTCTGCAGACGATGCCGTCGACATTTCCGGCGTAGTGAAAGGGAAGGTCTACGAGCTGATGATCACGTGCAGCAACGGCTTGTGGCGTTATCGTCCGGGCGATACGGTGAGGATAGAGAACGTCGACCCAGTGCGGGTCACCGTGGCCGGACGCACACGCCGTTTCATAAACGCTTTCGGCGAGGAACTCATGGAGGACAATGCCGAGCGAGGCATGGCTGAGGCTTGCCGACTGATCGCCTGTGCCCCGGCAAACTATACCGTGGCACCCGTTTTCGCCGGCGCTGCCAACAGAGGCCGGCACCAATGGCTCATTGAATGGCAGACTCCCCCGGCCGACATGAACGCTTTCGCACGAAACCTCGACAATGAGCTCCGGAAGCTAAACAGCGACTACGACGCCAAACGTTCCGGCGGCTATTTCCTCGACGCTCCCGAAATCATTTCCCTCCCCGCCGGCACTTTCGACAGATGGCTCGCTGCCTCGGGCAACCATAAGCTCGGCGGCCAGCGAAAGGTGCCACGCCTTTCCAACGACCGCTCAATTGCCGACGAGATTCTTAAATTCTGACCTATCCTCCAAGTATACACGCATCGCTTTCTCTTTCGTCTGTCGTAATTTTTTTGTAATTTTGCTGATATGGAACTGACTTTAGAAACAATATCAGCAATACTAATAATCGTGTCGGCGCTGTGCGTGGCCGGAGCCTACATATGCCTGGGTACTATGCGCCGGGCCGCTGCCCCAGACATGCGCTCAGACTTCGACAACGATGTCGACGACGCCCTCCCCTCGCTGACGGTAATCGTCTACTCCGAAGCCGGCGACGATGCCATCGTGGACTGCGTCGACACCATAATGCAGCAGGACTATCCTGACCTGCAGGTGGTGGTGGTGACGCGTGCCACCGCCAGCCATACCGAGATGCTTGCAGGCAGATTCGCCGATATGCCAGGCGTGTATGTCACTTTCATACCCCCGGGCAGCCATAACCTGTCGGAACGCAAGCTCGCCATCACCATCGGCATGAAGGCGGCGCGGGGCGAAGTGGTGCTCACCACCGCCTCCAACATCCGGCCTCAGTCTGACAAATGGCTGCGCCGCATGATGGCTCCTTTCGCCAACCCCCGCACCGAACTGGTGCTCGGTTTCTCCAGGATGGATTTCAACGAGCTTTCCGGACCATGGCGATGGTACCGCCAGTTTGACGCCATGCTCACCGCCTCTCAATGGATCGGATATGCCCGTGCCGGCAAACCTTACCGCGGCGACGCTTTCAACCTCGCTTTCCGCAGAGATACCTTCTTCGCACACAAGGGC
>CABUTY010000225.1 GCA_902494595.1 uncultured Porphyromonadaceae bacterium
CTCGACGAGGGAATCCCGTCGCTTATGATAGAAGAAGGAGCCAGCGTGGCAGGATGCACGCTCAACGTGACCAACGGTCCTATATATATAGGACGCGACGCGCAGGTGATGGAAGGGTCATGTCTGCGCGGGCCCCTGGTGGTAGGTCCCGGCACGCGCATCCGCATGGGGGCGAGAATCTACGGAGGCACCACCTTCGGACCGGTATGCCGCATAGGAGGCGAAGTGGATAATACAGTGGTGTTCGGCTACAGCAACAAGGCGCACGACGGCTATCTGGGCAACGCCGTAATCGGCGAATGGTGCAACATCGGAGCCGGCGCCAACGCGTCGAATCTCAAGAACGACTACGCCAAGATACGAATCTGGAACTACGCGCAGCGGCGATTCATGCGTACCGACCTGCAGTTCTGCGGCCTTATAATGGGCGACCACAGCAAGGCTGCCATCAACGCCATGTTCAACACGGCCACGGTGGTTGGCGTGGGCGTCAACTTCCACGGCGCCGGTTTCCCCCGCACGTTCATACCGAGCTTTCAGAACGGCAGCCCTGCAGGATTCAGCGACGTCTCGGTGGATGCCTTCCTGAAGGTGGCGGCCACGGTGATGAGACGCCGTGACATAGACCTTACCGACGCCGACCGCCGTATGTACGAGCACATTTATGCCATGGCCTCCGAATTCAAGAGATGACAGAGACAGTATTCAAGAGATGGCGGAGACACTCCTTAGAGAAAGTTTGCAAATCAAAAAATAAGGTAAAAAGGTTGCAGGTGGGGATAAAATTTAGTAACTTTGCAACGCTTTCCGGGCTCAAAGTCCGATGATGTCTGTCTAATCAGCTGATACACAGTTGGTTAGTGGGCATTTCGGTATGTATGTCAGAGAGACGGATACAGAGAGAAATAACCAAAAAATAAATAAGCGACAGAATGCCAACAATTCAGCAATTAGTAAGAAAAGGGCGAACGGTTCTGAAGGACAAGAGCAAATCGCCTGCCTTGGATTCATGTCCTCAGCGCCGTGGCGTGTGTGTGCGTGTGTACACCACGTCCCCTAAGAAGCCTAACTCGGCCATGCGAAAAGTGGCCCGTGTGCGTCTTACCAACGGCAAGGAGGTAAACAGCTACATTCCGGGCGAGGGACACAACCTTCAGGAGCACTCGATTGTAATGGTACGCGGCGGCCGTGTGAAAGACCTTCCCGGTGTGCGTTACCACATTGTGCGCGGCACACTCGATACTGCAGGTGTCCAGGGCCGTACGCAACGCCGTTCGAAATACGGTGCCAAACGCCCCAAAGCCGCCAAGAAATAATAAGGCGACCCCTATAAAATCAAAAAAGGTATAATCCGTTTTGATTTTCCGGGCGGCTATGGTTGAGTAAACCGGTGTCGGAGGACACTTTGGTTGAAGATTGCAAAAGCAGCCAAAATCAAAACACTAAACAAACAACAATGAGAAAAGCAAAGCCCAAGAAAAGGGTAATTCTGCCGGACCCCGTGTTTCACGACGTAAAGGTGAGTAAATTTGTGAACCACCTGATGTACGACGGCAAGAAGAATACAGCATACACCATCTTTTACACCGCATTGGAGGTCGTGAAGGCCAAGATGCCCAATGAGGAGAAGAGCGCGCTTGAGATCTGGAAAAAGGCGCTGGAGAATGTGACTCCTCAGGTGGAAGTGAAATCGCGCCGCGTGGGTGGCGCCACCTTCCAGGTGCCTACGGAAATCCGCGGAGACCGCAAAGAGTCGATTTCCATGAAAAATCTCATCATCTTCGCACGCAAGCGCGGAGGCAAGACGATGGCCGACAAGCTTGCCGCTGAAATCGTCGACGCCTTCAACGACCAGGGTGGCGCCTTCAAACGCAAGGAAGACATGCACCGTATGGCCGAGGCTAACCGCGCTTTCGCTCATTTCAGATTCTAATTCGAGATTAAGAAAAAATGGCTAAACACGACGAGCTGCAATATACCCGCAACATCGGCATCATGGCTCACATCGATGCCGGAAAAACCACCACTTCCGAGCGAATACTGTTCTACACCGGTCTGACACACAAGATCGGCGAGGTTCATGACGGCGCCGCCACCATGGACTGGATGGAACAGGAGCAGGAACGTGGTATCACCATCACCTCTGCCGCAACTACGGCATTCTGGAACTACAACGGCGACAAATATAAGATCAACCTTATAGACACCCCGGGACACGTGGACTTCACCGTAGAGGTGGAGCGTTCGCTGCGTGTTCTCGACGGCGCCGTGGCTACTTTCTGCGCCGTTGGCGGCGTGGAACCCCAGTCGGAAACCGTATGGCGCCAGGCTGAGAAATACAATGTGCCCCGTCTGGGTTACGTCAACAAGATGGACCGCTCCGGCGCCAACTTCTTCGAGGTGATCCGCCAGATGCGCGAGCTTCTCGGCGCAAACCCCGTGGCTATCCAGATTCCTATCGGTGCTGAAGAAACATTCAAAGGCGTTGTGGACCTGGTGAAGATGAAGGCTATCTACTGGCATGACGAGACCATGGGCGCCGAGTATGCCGTGGAAGAGATTCCCGCATCTCTCAAGGCCGAGGCCGACGAATATCGCGACAAACTCCTCGAGACTCTCGCCGAAGTGGACGACCAGCTCATGGAGAAATACTTCGACGATCCCTCCACAATCACCGAGGAGGAGGTAAAGGCCGCAATCCGCAAGGGTACGCTCTCCATGGCCATCCAGCCGATGACCTGCGGAAGTTCGTTCAAGAACAAGGGCGTGCAGACTCTTCTCGACGCTGTCTGCGCCTACCTTCCGAGCCCTGAGGATGCCGGCGCAATCGAAGGCACAGCACCCGGCACCAACGAGGTTGAGAAGCGCGAACCTAAACCCGAGGCTCCCATGTGCGCCCTCGCGTTCAAGATCGCCACTGACCCCTATGTGGGCCGTCTCACCTTCTTCCGCGTATACTCCGGTAACGTGGATGCAGGCTCTTACGTGCTCAACACCCGTTCGGGTAAGAAAGAGCGCGTGTCGCGTCTCTTCCAGATGCACTCCAACAAGCAGAACCCCAAAGAGAGAATAGGTTGCGGAGACATAGGCGCCGGCGTAGGCTTCAAGGATATACGCACCGGCGACACGCTCTGCGACGAAGCTCATCCCATAGTACTCGAGGCCATGGAGTTCCCCGATCCCGTAATCGGTATCGCCGTGGAGCCCAAGACTCAGAAAGACCTCGACAAGCTGGGTGTGGGTCTGCAGAAACTCGCTGAGGAAGACCCGACATTCCGCGTGGAGACCAACGAGGAGACAGGCCAGACCGTGATCAGCGGTATGGGCGAGCTTCACCTCGACATCATCATCGACCGTCTGCGTCGCGAGTTCAAGGTTGAATGCAACCAGGGCCGTCCTCAGGTTACCTACAAGGAGGCCATCACCAAGCCGGCAGAGCTGCGTGAGGTATTCAAGAAGCAGACCGGTGGTCGCGGTAAGTTTGCCGACATCATCGTACGCATAGAGCCGGCTGACGCCGACTTCGAAGGTAGCCTCCAGTTTATCGACGAGGTCAAGGGCGGCAACGTGCCCAAGGAGTATATCCCGTCGGTACAGAAAGGCTTCCAGACAGCCATGCGCAACGGTGTTCTGGCAGGTTATCCGGTGGAGAAGCTGAAAGTGACGCTGCTCGA
>CABUTY010000226.1 GCA_902494595.1 uncultured Porphyromonadaceae bacterium
ATTACCGATTCCACCATACCTGCGGGGGTGTCGCCGTAACGGCTCATGATTCTGTCGGAGAGGGAGCCATGGTTAACGCCCAGGCGTATGGCGGTGCCATGCTCGCGGCATATCTCCAGAAAGGGTACGAATGTGCGGCGTATGCGTTCTATTTCAGCGGCATATTCCTCATCTGTGAATTTCAGTTTGCGGAACGTTCTGGCGGCGTCCACGAAGTTGCCGGGATTGATGCGCACCTTGTCGGCATGCAGAGCAGCCTCGAAGGCAGCCTTGGGGTTGAAATGCACATCGGCCACCAGGGGCACATCGCACCCCATGTCGAGGAGACGTGTCTTGATGGCACTGAGACTCGCAGCCTCGCGGATGCCCTGCGTGGTGAGTCGCACGATGTCGGCGCCTGATGCTGATAATGCCGCCGTCTGGCGCGCGCTCGACTCTATATCGTTGGTGTCAGTATTGGTCATCGACTGCAATGCTATCGGAGCAGTCCCGCCTATCACGATATCCTTGACTTTTACCGGCGTGCTACGACGGCGGACGTAATTATAAAGAGACATGATTGTTAGTGATTAGTGATCAGTGATTAGTGGATGAACATCATCAGATAAACAGCGAGGAAGCCTACGGAATAACCGGCGAGCACCTGGGCGAGGGTATGCCGTCTTAGCCATAGACGGGCGGAGCCGAGGAGGCCGGCGCAGAAAATGGCCACCACGAGCCATACAGTGATGTAAGGACTCGGGTAGGGATTGTGGGTCATGTGCACAAGTAGCGCCACGATGCCGGCTATAGCCGCGCAATGGGCCGAGATCTTCCATCTGAAGTTGATGAGAAACTCAATGACACCTGCCACAGCGCCGCCGGCGTAGAACATCGTCACCCACATAGGGAATCCCTTGCTGTGAAGAAACCAGGCAGTCCCGCCCATGCACAAGATGGTGATGATATATGGAATCAACCGTTCCTTGCGACCGTTGAGGCCGATGTCGTGCACTATGCCGAAGCGTTTGAGGAGAAGCACAAGAATGGCGGGGACCGCCATGTTGAAAAGCGCCACGATGGCCGTAAACGCCCATTTCGAGGCTTCCGGCACGAAGCTCAGTATGGAGAGACTGAATATCAGGATGATGCCGTACAGTGGCATCATCAGCGGCACAAGCACCCATGACGCTATACGGGCTATCGCGTCGATGACGGGTCGCGGCGTGTCGTCGGGGTCGGAAAACTCCGATGTCTCCGTATATTCCGAATTCTCCCGTTCCTCCTGTTCCTCAGGTTTCACCGGCTCTTCCGGAAAGTTCCCCATAGCCGGCTCTTCCGGCAATTCCGGTTCGTCGCCTAATGGTGACGCAGGGTAATATGATGTCGTATCAAGTTTCATTTCAATAGTATGTGTTGTAGGTTAAACAACATCATCCGGTTTAGGTTTTCGGATACCGCCCACGGTGGCTATGAATTGCGGAGGTATAGGCGTCTCGAAGCGCATGTCCTTTCTGGTCACGGGGTGAGCGAAGCGGAGCGTGCGGGCATGTAGCGCGAGACGGTGCATCGGACTCTTTTTGGCGCCATATTTATGGTCGCCCGTGATGGGATGGCCCAGGTCATGGGCATGTACCCGAATCTGGTTCTTCCTTCCGGTGTCAAGCGAGAAGCTGGCCAGAGTATATCCTTTGCCGCGGGTTATGACCTCATAATGCGTCACGGCTATGCGTCCCTCTTCGGGATTGTCGGTGCTGTATACCACGAACTCCGAGTTCTCGGCCAATCGGCTTTTCACGAATCCTTTGTTCTCCTCCAGATACCCTTCGAGCACGGCCACATACTGGCGTTCAAGAATGATGTTGTTCCAGTTGTGGCGAAGCGTTTCCTGCGCCTCCTTGCTTTTGGCGAACATCATCAGTCCGGTAGTGTCGCGGTCGAGACGGTGCACCACATAAAGCTTGTTGAGGGGCGACTCCTCCTTGATATAAGCCTTGATGATGTCGAAGGCATTCTCATCCTTGCGGTGGCTCTCGGTGGCTACCGACAGAAGGCCGTAACCCTTGTGGATCACTATCACATGGTCGTCTTCATAAACGAGTTTCACGCGAGGATGCCGGAACACCGGGAAAGGACGGGAAATGTTGAGCAGCACCTCGGCACCTGGCTCCACCGGCGTGTCGAACTTGGTGGATACATTCCCGTTGACCTTGAAATGGCCATACTTGAGCCATTTCTTTATGTCGGTTCGTTTGGAATCGGGGCGTCTGGCGGCAATGAACTCCATCAAGGGCACCGCCGAGTCGGTGAGGTTTGTATATGTAAGGATTCTGTCTTCGCGGAAAGGTGTCATGTCGCGGGGCATTGATTGGTGATTATATCGGAGGAGTTTCTGATGAGGAAAGCGGCGAAACGGCAGTCGAGGCATCTGTCGGCGTCGCAGAACTGTTTTCTGAGCTGCAGTAGAGCCTGGGAGTCGGCGGCGGAACGGGGTTCAAGGCCATAGCTTCGCCACTGCCTGATGAAGGTGTTGTTTTCGGGACGGAGGTCTTCCCAGATGTCGAAGGCCTTTTCGCAGGCTTCGAGGTCACCGATGGCAGCGGAATAGGCGAAGAGCACCGGAGCCACGAAGTTGATGAGGAGCAGGTCTACGGAAGAGTCGGAGAGAGCCTGTGCCGCGGAGCCGGGCCTGTCGAAAGCCGAGTGCGTCTGCCAGTAGCCGTCGGCATCCCATATGAAGAGATGTCTGAGTGCCTCGGTGTCATGGCGTCGGTCGAGCATGTCGCCCAGCAGCGTGAAGCCGTCGAGCAGCAGATGGCTCAACATCGCTATGCGCCGGTGGGGAAAGTTGCCTGGGCGGATGCGGGCATATTTCCATATGTCGGCACGCATGGGCCGTAACCCGTATTTGCGGGCTAGAAAGAAATATTCTCGACACAGCTGCTGGTAATATTCGTCGAACATATACAGCGACGTGTCGAGCATTCCTGCCTGGCCGAAGAGGAGAGCCTGCAGCTGGAAAATGTCGTCGCAGTGATGGGCGAGGATGTTCAGCGGCAGCGACCTGGCGAGCATCTCGAAAGGGTCGCCGTTGAGAGATGCGCCGAAAGCGCGAGCGAGGGCCACGAAGCATGTGCGGCTCCAGTCGTTGTGAAATTCCCGGGCATAGTTTCGTATCCTGTCGGCCTTGGCGTGCATTCTGTCGATGGCGAGGGTGGAGAGCCAGTCGGCGACATGCAGCGGTGGTATGGCGCTTATTTTGTCGCGGCACGCAACATCGCCGATATGTGCCGACAGGGCGCGGTACATCGTCTCGAACGACGGCGGATATGTCATTACAACCTGGGGGAGTTCACGGGAGTCGCTCATGACTATGCGGGCGTCGTCGTGGCCTACCACGTGGAGAATCACGTTATCGTAGGCCGGGTCGCTGTCATGACCGTGGCGGTACCAGTCGCTGGCATGCTCGTGAATCTCGATGTTGCCTACCCATTCCTCGCCGTCGATTTGGATACGCCCGTTAAGGAAGTCGGGACCCGCATCGGTGTTGTGGAGTCCCGGACTGTGAACGCATATCTTTTCCCCGCGGACCGTGGTGAAATGATGGCCCGACAACCGTTGTTTCCACAGATATTGGTAAAGCATCTCCATGGGATGGGGTAGGGATATGCAGGGTTATATGCGGGCACTTCC
>CABUTY010000227.1 GCA_902494595.1 uncultured Porphyromonadaceae bacterium
CTATACGCCCCAAAAGCTCATAACCCATCTGTCGCAGGAGGATTATGGCAAACTGCAGGAGAAACTCTACCTCTTTCCCGGTTTCTTCGTACAGAAGCGCACGGTGCGGGAGTATTCCACCACAGCCGGCGCCAATATCCTCGGCAACATACGTGAGGTATCCACCGACGACATCGACCGTGACCGCTATTACCGGCGCGGCGATTATACGGGCGACCTCGGCATAGAGAAAAGCTACGAAGTGGCACTCCGAGGCAGAAAGGGAATGGAGATTCTCATGAAGGATGCCTACGGAAGAATAAAAGGGAAATATGAGAACGGCAAGTTCGATGTCGCCCCCGTTTCAGGACATAATCTGAAACTCAGCATCGATATGGACCTTCAGGAATACGGCGAAAGCCTCATGGTGAATAAGATAGGGGCCATAGTGGCCATAGAGCCGGCCACGGGCGAGATTCTTTGTCTCGTCACTTCGCCATCCTACGACCCCTCACTTCTTGTGGGACGTCAGCGTGGCAAGAATTATGCCGAGCTGGTCAAGAATATATATAAGCCTCTGTACAACCGGGCCAATCAGGCAGCCTATCCTCCAGGATCGACCTTCAAGCCGACTCAGGGACTAATATTCCTGCAAGAGGGCGTTGTGACACTAGTCACCCAGTATCCCTGCTACCGTGGATACGTCAACGGTCTCAGGGTGGGCTGTCACGGCCATGGCTCTCCTATTGCCTTAAAGCCTGCCTTGCAGACCTCCTGCAACGCCTACTTCTGCTGGGGCCTCAAGAATATGGTCGACAAACGAGGTTCCACACCATCGGCCCAGCTGGAGAAATGGAAAAACTATATGGTAGAGATGGGCTACGGCTACCGACTCGGTGTAGACCTCCCCTCCGAAAGCAGGGGATTCATACCCAACCCGGAATATTACAGCAAGTCGTTCCGCGGCGCCAACTGGACGGCCAATTCCATCATCTCCATATCCATCGGCCAGGGCGAGGTGCTCGCCACGCCTCTGCAGATTGCCAACCTTGGAGCCACTATCGCCAACCGGGGCTGGTTCTATACCCCGCATGTCGTCAAGGAAATCAAGGACAGCACGATAGACAAGAAATACCGTGAGCGTCACAGTCCGCACATCAAGAGGGAATATTACGAAGCAGCCGCCGAAGGGATGCGAATGGCGGTGCTCGGCGGCACATGCCGCACAGCCAACCTTCCCGGTGTGGAAGTATGCGGAAAGACAGGCACGGCGCAGAATCCCCATGGCCGCGACCACTCTGTGTTCATGGGTTTCGCCCCTTATCACAATCCCAAAATCGCAGTGTGCGTCTTTGTGGAGAATGCCGGTTTCGGAGCTTCTTTCGGCGTGCCTATCGGTAGCCTTATTATAGAAAAATACCTCAATGGCGAGATATCCCCCGCCAGAAAAGGTATAGAGGAAAGAATGTTGAACTCTAACACGATAGCTGTAAGTGGAGTCAAGAAACACTGAATCGAGTCTCGGGGGCTTCCGTGGCCTCGACTGGGTCACGCTCATCATCTACATACTGCTGGTGAGTGCCGGCGTTGTCAGCATATATGCCGCGAGCTATGACTTCGATAACGCATCCTTTTTCGACTTCGACGAGTTTGCCGGAAAGCAGATTCTATGGGCAGGCTTGTCGCTGATACTCGGCAGCGTGATACTCCTCATCGACTACCGCATATACAAGACCTATGCCTTCCCCATATATGTCGCGGTGCTACTGCTACTGCTGATAACCATCTTCATAGCCCCCGATGTCAAGGGCTCCCATTCATGGATAGTGATGGGGCCGGTAAGTCTGCAGCCCGCGGAGTTCGGTAAATTCGCCACCGCTCTCGCCCTCGCCAAACTCTTCGACTCCTACAATTTCTCCCTGAATGCGAAGATATCCAATTATTTCAGGGCACTCATAATTATATTCCTCCCGATAATACTGATTCTGCTCCAGAACGAAACGGGAAGCTCGCTGGTATATATATCGCTTATCTTCGTGCTCAACCGCGAAGGCATGAGCTGGCTCGTGCTCTTCTCCATACTTTGCGCCATAAGCTTCTTCGTGGTGGCGGTGAAGTTCACGGAGCCGATGATCATTGGCCTCCCCATGGGCGAGTTCGCTGTGTTTATCCTTATCATGCTCATATATGTGGCGATGCTTCTGTTCTATTGCAAGGACATATTCATAGCGCGTAACGTGATATACGGATATGTCGGCAGCGGAGTTGTTGTCACGGTGTTGGCGTTGTGCGGAGTGCCAGTGAACGGTCTCGCCTACTTTTTATGCATCATCGCCGCAGGACTGATTTATACGGCCATAGCCATGTTCCGTCATCGCATAAGCCGATTCGTGGTCACCATAGGATTCTGCCTGGTGTCAGTTCTCTTCCTCTTCTCTGTCAACTATGCCTATAACAGCATCCTGCAGCCGCACCAGCAGCAGCGTATCAAGGTGGCCCTGGGCATCGAGGAGAATCTGCAGGGCGCCGGATATAACGTCAATCAGTCGAAGATAGCCATAGGCTCGGGCGGCGTGACCGGAAAAGGATTCCTCAACGGCACCCAGACAAAACTGAAATACGTCCCCGAACAGCATACCGACTTCATATTCTGCACTATCGGCGAGGAGGAGGGCTTTATCGGAGCCTCGGCGGTGCTCATAATATATCTGGCTCTGATTCTGAGGCTTATCCATATCGCCGAGCGACAACGCACGCCATTTGAACGCGTATACGCTTATTGTGTGGTGTCGATTCTTATATTTCATCTGTGCATAAATGTAGGGATGGTGATAGGATTGTGCCCGGTGATAGGCATCCCTCTCCCCTTCTTCAGCTATGGCGGCTCGTCACTTTGGGGATTCACCATTCTGCTCTTCATCCTCCTGCGGCTCGACGCATCCCTCAAGGAACGAATGGACTGACACGAAACGCCCTGCCTTTCAAGGAAAAGTAAGCGGGATTACGATAATTTGACCCATCCCGACGTTATATAATAAAGAGGTTTCTCTCCACGCCTCCCCAACCAGCTGCATGTCAGCATAGAGTCTATCCCAAAATTATGGCAAACAAAAGAGAATTCAAAAAATTCGTTGACTATCTGGGGTCAAACGTTATCGATGAGATGATATCATCGTACTACAATGTAAAGGGAGCCGACCGCGACAAAATAGCGCAGGCCATGGAACTCACCCTCGGTGCCGTAGGCAAGGCCAAGAGCAACGCCAACGTATACTTCGACCGCGGCATGAAAGGTTTCGAGACCAAGGAGGATTATACAAAAGCCAAAAAGTCATTCTTCGTGGCACTCTTCTCGAAAATCGAGACGGAATTCAACGAGGAAATCAACCAGGCTCTCAAGCTCTTCAACGAGGCACTTCCTGCCGATGTCAAAGAGAGCAACAAACAGATAGCCAACGCCTGACATGAATCTGTGGGGCACACTTCTGCACTTGGCGGGATGGCGCGTCGACATATCGGTGCCCCATCTCTCCAAGTGTATCATTTGTGTGGCTCCCCATACCTCCAACTGGGATTTTCCCATAGGGCTGTGCGCCTACAGGTCGCTGGGTTACAAAGCCAATTTCCTCATGAAGGAATTCTGGTTTTTCTGGCCCATGAAATATCTGATGCGTGCCTTGGGAGGCATACC
>CABUTY010000228.1 GCA_902494595.1 uncultured Porphyromonadaceae bacterium
CCCCCCGCAGCGTCAGCTCGAAATCAAGATGCATAAGAAGGTGATAGTCTGCGAATACTGCGGCCGCATCATGATTGACGCGCAGCTCGCCGGCGTGGAGGAGACTCCCGCTCCCGCTCCTGTCAAGACTCGCGCCAGAGCCAAGAAAAGCGCTAAATAGGTCAGAAGTCAGAGTGCAGAGGTCAGAAGTAATGGCTGACTGAGGCACAGAACCTAATAATAATACTATGTGGAAATTTGCACCGATATTCAAGACGACAATCTGGGGAGGAGAGCGGATAGCTTCCTTCAAGGGAATGTCGTCGGCCGGCGACAACATCGGCGAGAGCTGGGAGCTCAGCGGTGTCGAAGGCAGCGAGTCGATAGTCAGCGGCGGTCCAGAAGACGGCATGAGTCTTTCCGGGCTTCTCGACAAGTTCGGTCCCGCAATCATGGGGGAACGCAACTACAGGAAGTACGGCAACCGTTTCCCGCTGCTCATCAAGTTCATCGACGCCAAGGCCGACCTGTCGGTGCAGGTGCATCCCGACGACAGGCTCGCCGAGAGTCTGGGCGAGTGTAACGGCAAGACGGAGATGTGGTACGTGGTTGCGGCGGCGCCCGGGGCACGGCTGGCCAACGGCTTCAGGACTCCCGTTGACCCCGCCGACTATGAGCGTCTGGTAGAGACCGGCGACATTGAGAAGACTCTCAACTACGAGAGCATCAAGCCGGGGGATGTATACTTCATACCCGCGGGGCGTGTTCACTCCATAGGCTCCGGCTCTTTCGTGGCCGAGATACAGCAGACCAGCGACGCCACATACCGCCTCTACGACTATCACCGCAAGGGTCCCGACGGCAAGGAACGGCAGCTGCACACCGCTCTGGCCAAAAAGGCCATAAACTTCAACGACACCGACGGCGCCCCGCTGAAGTATGCCGACCGCCCCGACATACCGGTGAATGTGGTGCGTTGCCCCTATTTCACCACCAACGTTATGACCGTCGACGAGGAGGTGATGCGCGACTATGCCGAGCTTGACTCCTTTGTGGTGCTGATAGTCACGGAGGGTTCGGGCACGCTTCGCTGCGGATCCGACGCCGTGAGCAATGTGTCTACGGTGATGGAGGTGCGTCAGGGCGACACCATTCTCGTGTCGGCTTCGGCAAAAGGGCTCTCCATTCTCCCCGACAGGAAGATGAAACTGATAGAGACCTACGTGTTATGAGAAGCGAGAAGGAACTTGAAGGGGTAACGCTGCTGGGCAATCAGGGCGTGGCTTATCCCACCGACTATAATCCGGGACTTCTGGAGAGTTTCGTCAACAAGCATCAGGACCGCGACTACGTTGTACGCCTCGACTGCCCGGAGTTCACCACCCTCTGTCCCAAGACGGGACAGCCCGACTTCGGCCACATATACATACGCTACATTCCGGATGTGGAGATGGTGGAGAGCAAGAGCCTTAAGCTCTATCTCTTCTCGTTCCGCAACCATGGCGACTTCCACGAGGATGTGGTGAACATCATCCTCGAGGACCTGTGGGCTTTGATGCGGCCGCGCTATCTGGAGGTGGAGGGACGTTTCATGCCGCGTGGCGGCATCAGCATCCATCCCTTTGCCAACCGGGCCGACGCCGCCCACTCCGGCCTCGCCGCCCGTCGCCGCGAAGAAGCCCTCTCCGACTGAAAAAAGAAGAAATGCAGGATTCGATAATAGTAGTTAGCGGGGGCGTCGATTCGGTGACGCTCATGCATGAGTACAGAGAGCGGATTGCCCTTGCCGTGACTTTCGATTATGGCAGCAACCATAATGCCGCCGAGATAGAATGCGCACGCCGACAATGCCGCCGACTGGGCATTCCCCATCTGGTGATACCCTTGAAGTTCATCGGCGAATATTTCAATTCGTCGCTGCTTGAGGGCGCCGACGCCATCCCAGAAGGCAACTATGACGACGAGAACATGAAGTCGACTGTGGTACCCTTCCGCAACGGCATCATGCTGTCGGTGGCGTGCGGGCTTGCCGAGAGCCGCGGGCTGAAGCATGTGCTCATAGCCAATCATTTCGGCGACCATGCCATCTATCCCGACTGCCGGCGTCCCTTTGTGGAGGCCATGTCGCAGGCCATGGAGGAGGGCACCTACACCCGCACCGACATCCTGGCTCCTTATACCGACATCGACAAGAGCGCGATAGTGGCCCGTGGCGCACGCCTCGGCGTGGATTATGCCGACACGTATTCCTGTTACAAGGGTGGCGAGCACCATTGCGGCAAGTGCGGCACCTGCACCGAGCGCCGCGAAGCCTTCAGAACAGCCGGCGTGCCCGACCCTACAATCTACGACTGCTGATATGTACTACGTAAAGAAACGCATCGAAGTGAGCGCCGCCCATTCCCTGTGCCTCGATTATGAGTCGAAGTGCTCGCAGCTGCATGGCCACAACTGGATTATCACCGTGGAATGCCGCGCTCAAGAACTTAACCACAACGGGATGGTGGCCGACTTCACGGAAATCAAGAAGAACATCATCGAGGCTCTCGATCATAAAGTGCTCAATGATGTCGTGGACTTCAACCCCACGGCCGAGAATCTGGCACGCTGGATTGTGGACAACACTCCCCATTGCTACCGCTGCACCGTCCAGGAATCGGAAGGCAACGAAGCTGTCTACGATAGTGATAAGTGATGAGGAGGGTTAACGAGATATTCTATTCGCTGCAGGGGGAAGGGCATCATAGCGGCTATCCGTCGGTGTTCATCCGTTTTTCGGGGTGCAACCTGCATTGTCCTTTCTGCGACACACGTCATGGCGACGGGATACAGATGAGCGACGAGGACCTGATACGCGCCGTGAATCTGTACAAGGCCGACTGGGTAGTTCTCACCGGGGGCGAGCCCACGCTGCAGATTGACGAGGAATTCGTGCATCTTCTTCGTCGGGCCACGGGGAAGAAGGTGGCCATAGAGACCAACGGGAGCCGACCGGTACCGGCCAATATCGACTGGGTGACGGTAAGCCCGAAAGAGGGACTTGCCGATGGCTGCGGACAGCAGCCTGGCGAGCGCAAGGCCGACGAAATAAAGGTTGTGGACTGCGGCCAGGAACTTGAGCCTTATTTCAGCTCTCCATGGCGACAGAAGTCGACACTGATGTATCTGCAGCCATGCTATGTGCCCGATGAGCAGGAGTTCCGCGACAACCGGCTGCGTACCGTTCGCCGTATCCTCGACGACCCGCGATGGACACTCTCGCTGCAGACACACCGCTATCTCGAGATTCCCTGATACCTCTCACATACTCCTCATTGACAAACAATCGGCCTCAGTCGATTGTTTTTTTATTGGATGGCTGTATGTTTGCCCTCCAGTCTAAAACATTAATGCTATGAACGACAGACTTGATACCGAAGAGAGAAAAGAATTGCCGGATAACGTGTTCGGACTTCCCGGGCGCCGCGAATATCCGATGCCTGACGCGGCCCATGTACGCGCCGCGGAGGCTTATTTCAGATATTGCCCCGAAGAACTGAAACCGGAGCTTGCACGCAACATCCTTAAATTCGCCGCCGAATATGGTGTGGATGTGGAATCGCCCACAGTCCGCGAATATGCCGGCATGTAACTGAAGCGGGAGGTATTAGTGCCGTTCCGGTTCAGTTCTGTGATTCCGAGA
>CABUTY010000229.1 GCA_902494595.1 uncultured Porphyromonadaceae bacterium
CCATGCCTACGGCGTTGACAGTGGCGAAAAAGGCATACGACAGATAATTCATGGCCAGCCATTTCCCCGAGCCGCTCTTGCGTGGTACGGTAAGCGCCCGCACCACTTTCACCCCGTCGATTACCTCACGCCGTTTGCGAAGCACGCCGTAACCCGGAAAGTATTTCCCCTTGGGGTAATTGGGTATGCCCGTGAGTACCGTCACATCATGTCCGCGCCGCGACAGCTCAAACGCTATGTCGTTGCATTTGAACTCTTCAGGGTAGAAATATTGTGATATCAGCAGTACTCTCATGGCATCGTTTCTATTCCTTACGCCATACCATCTTGTTGACGACGTTGACGTACGACTGTATTATCTTGACCACGATGGAGCTCACGTTTTCGCCGGTATATACATTCACTGGTGTACCGTGGTTACCGTCGCGGTGCATGGCCAGAGCTGTCTCCACTGCCTGTAGAAGACTCTTCTCGTCGATGCCGGCAAGTATGAATCCGGCATTGTCAAGACTTTCGGGGCGTTCGGTGGAGGTGCGTATGCATATCGCCGGGAAGGGATGCCCCACTGAAGTGAAGAAGCTGCTTTCCTCTGGGAGTGTCCCCGAATCGGATATCACGGCTGCGGCATTCATCTGCAGACAGTTGTAGTCGTGGAACCCCAGAGGCTCATGACGTATCACTCTCGGGTCGAGCTGGAAGCCGCTCTCTTCGAGTCGCTTGCGCGACCGGGGATGACAGCTGTAAAGTATCGGCATGTCGTATCTGGCCGCTATGGCGTTGATGGCATTGAAGAGAGAGTTGAAATTCTTCTCGGTGTCGATATTTTCCTCGCGATGGGCACTGAGCAGAATGTATCTGCCCTTTTGGAGGCCGAGGCGGCGGTGGATGTCGCTGGCCTCGATGTCGGCGAGATTCATGTGAAGCACCTCGGCCATGGGCGAGCCGGTGAGGTAAGTGCGTTCGCGCGGAAGGCCGCAGTCGGCCAGATAGCGGCGCGCATGTTCCGAATAGCAGAGGTTCACGTCGGAGATGATGTCCACGATACGGCGGTTGGTCTCCTCGGGTAGACACTCGTCCTTGCAGCGGTTGCCCGCCTCCATGTGGAACACCGGTATGTGGAGCCTTTTGGCCGCAATCGCCGACAGGCATGAATTGGTATCCCCGAGGATGAGCAGCGCATCCGGGTTGATGGCACGCATCAGCTTATAGCTGCAGTTGATGATGTTACCCACGGTGGCTCCCAGGTCATCGCCAACGGCATCCATATACACTTCCGGCTCCTCCAGCTTCAGGTCGCGGAAGAATATGCCGTTGAGATTATAGTCGTAGTTCTGGCCGGTATGGGCAAGGATGGTGTCGAAATATTTGCGGCATTTGCCTATCACGGCTGCAAGCCTGATGATTTCAGGCCGAGTGCCAACTATTATCAGCAGCTTGAGCCTGCCGTCATCTCTGAATCTTGTGTCGCTGTAGTCCGTTTTCATAGCCTTGATGATTTTTTCAGTTCCTCCACCATCTTCACCCGGCGGCAATATGATTCGCCGTCGCGGACATACCATGCCTCCGAACCCTTTATGGCTTTGGCCGGCATCCCGGCAATCAGCAGTCCCGAACCGAAAGACTTGTTGACAAGGGAGTTGGCCCCTACAGAAACATTGTCGCCGAGGGTGGCGCAGTTTGTGATTTTGGCACCCGTGGCCAGATATAATGCGTCACCGATTCGTTTACCATTGTCGGAAATGCAGGTAGAGGTATGGAGCACAGCGTAATTTCCCAGACGGTTTGTTTCGCCGACCACAATTGTGCCGTAATGCGAAATGACGGTGCCGTAGCCCAGCGTGTCGCAACCTATGGAGAACCCAAGTCTGACTCCAAGTCGACGGTATCTGCGGCAATGCCATGCCCACAACGGCAGATACATCATGCTGCTATCCTTTCTGTGCCCATAGTAGGATGTGTAGCGCATAGCCTTAAGGTAGCTCATTATGAGATCCGGCAGGAAAAGATGTTTTATTCTGTCGGTCAGACTCCATCGATTCTTGCCTCGATTCATAATCATGTCGGCCATTATGTAAAACTGCAGTTCTTTTCTGGTAGAGATCATGTCCGAAGATTATACGGGGTCTGAGAAAGTGTCGGGATGGTCAGGGTCGAAAGGCTCGTTGCACCACATAAGGGTCACCAGGTCGTCGGTTTTCGACAGGTTGGTGATGCTGTGGGTATAGCCGGGAATCATCTCCACAACCTGTATTCTGTCGCCGGAGACGTCGAACTCCAGCACCTCGTCGCTACCTTCCCGGCGCATCCGGATAAGGGCGTGTCCCTTCACCACCACGAATTTCTCATTTTTGGTATGGTGCCAGTGCTCTCCTTTGGTGATTCCGGGACGGGATATGTTCACGGAGAACTGTCCGGCGTCGGCGGTGCGTATTATCTCCGTGAAGGAGCCGCGTGCGTCGGTGTTCATCTTAAGGTCGTAGACCATCTTGTGTTTCGGCAGATAGCTCAGGAAGGTCGAATAGAGCTTTTTGTCGAAAGAACCGGGCGAAAGGTCGGGAACGCAGAGTGTCCGGGGCATGTCGCGGAAGGATTCCAGGAGCTCCACGATATGACCCAGCGAGGCCTTGTGGCTTACGGGAACAACGCAGTATCGGCCTCCGGCACAAGGAAGGGCTTCGGTGCCTTCGTATTCGCAACGATGTTCTCCTCCCGACAGCGCCGAAATCATCTCCTCGGCAAGATCGTCGATATAAAGCAGTTCAAGCACCACTGCGGGGTCGTTGACCTGTATGGGCAGGTCGTTGGCTATATTGTGGCAGAAAGTGGCGACAGCCGAATTGTAATTGGGACGGCACCATTTGCCGAAAAGGTTCGGAAAACGGTATACGAGTACTTTGGCTCCCGTCTTGGCGCCATAATCGAAGAAGAGCTCTTCGCCGGCGAGTTTGCTTTTGCCGTAGTCGCTTGAGGCATAACGTCCCTGAAGGGAGGCCTGTATTGAGCTGGCGAGCATCAGCGGGCAGGTGTTGCCGTGACGGCGCAGCGTGTCGAGGAGCTGGGAGGCAAAGCCGAAGTTTCCCTCCATGAACTCGCCGTTATCCTTGGGGCGGTTTACGCCGGCGAGGTTGAACACAAAGTCGGCCTGGGCGCAGAAACGGTCGAGGTCACCGGCCGGCGAATCGACATCGTATTCGAAGACATCGTCGATGACCACCGGGTAATTGCGTGCCTTACCGTCGCGGATGTTGCGGAGCTGGGCGCAGAGGTTGCGGCCTACGAAGCCCTTGGCGCCTGTCACCAGTACTTTCATCACTCGCTGCGTATTTCCGTCTTGGAGTCAACCTCTATGAGGCCCAGGTCGGCCTGCACGAAGCGCAGTCGCATGAGCTGCTCTTTCATGCCCTCCACATCGAGACGCCGAGTGTTGTGGCTGTGGTAGTCCTCAATGCGGCTGACAACCTCCGAACCCTCCGTGAAAAACTTGTCGTAGTTGAGGTCGCGGGCATCGCATGGAATGCGGAAATAGTTGCCCATGTCGATAGCCTTGGCCATCTCTTCGCGTGTCACCAGCGTCTCGTACAGTTTTTCGCCATGGCGCGTGCCTATTACCTTGACTTCTGTCTCGGCGTAGCGGGGATTGACTTTGGAA
>CABUTY010000230.1 GCA_902494595.1 uncultured Porphyromonadaceae bacterium
ATTCCATATGTCGCGGTTCAGGGTTCCGGTATCGAACTCATCGCTCCAGACGAGCCTGTAGCCGAAAAGATGATAAGGATCGGAGGGCTCCCCCGGAGGGAAGGCGCGGCATGCCGCACTGCAGGCGGCTATTGCCGACGCCATCAGAAGCCTTCGGAACCTCATCTTTTTACAACCTTGCGTACGTTCTTGCCGTTGCGCACCATATAGACACCCTGCTGCATGCCGTCGAGACCTACGGTATTGATACGGCTCTTGACCATACGGCCATTGGTATCGTATACCTGTATCTCGCCCCGGGCATTCACGGTGTTGCCGGTGATAACCATCATGTCGCTGTCGTTGGAAACACCCTCCACACCCGTAGTCGTGGGATTGTAGAAGTATACGGCGTCAAGACAAACGTTTGTGCCGGCCACCGCGCCTGTGAGGATTGACAATATATTGCCGGTCCATGCGTTGAGAGTGCGGTCCTTCTCCACGGCCGTCCAGTCGAAAGAGGGATAGGTTTTCTTCAGGTCGGCGAAAGAGATGTCTATACCCTGCCAGTCGTCGGTGAAAGCGGGGCCGATTGTGGGAAACACCTGTCCATTGTCGTCGAAGGCATCGCCAACGGCCACCTTGGCCGGTTTGCCGGCGTCAACGAGAATCACCGCCATGGATGCTGGAGCCTTGGTTGCCGTACGGTAAGCCATATGGAAACGTGTATTCTCCGAGAAACCGGAGATATCCACACCGGGGAGACCCATGGCGAAACCGCCGCCGCTCCAGCCGCCCTGGCCTGTGATGTTGAGCGATACATATCCGTCGAAGTGCATACCCACGCCGGGATAGGAATCTTCTCCTGCGGTCCAGCCGGCCTCGTTCCACCAGTAGAAGTGGCGTGTGTTGTCGTCGGCGTTGAGCTCGATGATGTTGCTGCCGGCATCGGCGAATGTCTGCACGCTCTGCTTGTCGAGGACTACGGGATATACCGTGGTCGGTGTGCCGGCTTCAAGAACCTTCTTTACTTCCGGATCTACTGTGTACTGGGCGCTGGCGCTGAAGGCGCATACAAGTGCGGCCATGAGGATTGTCGACTTTTTCATGATTCAATTGCTGTTTAGTTGATATTTTTGTTATTTTTCTGATTATCAGATGATTATGATTGACAATGCCGATTTTTAAGGCATATGGAGGGGGCGGCTCCGGGTTTTGTCCCGGAGCCTCGGGGGTATAGGTTATATATTTACAGGGATTTGACCGGCAGAATCAATAACCGCTGTTCTGCTCCATGGGATTCAGGTGAATCTCCTTGATGGGTATTGGGAAAAGCTCGTTCTTGCCGGGGATGAAATTGGCCATTTCGGCGCGGGCGGCGGCAGTCTCCTTGCTGCCGTAAGAGCCGCGGTCCTTGTCCATGATCTCGGCGGCGATGCCCCAGCGTGTGATGTCGAACCAACGGTGAGCTTCCATGGCGAGCTCTACGCGTCGCTCGTGGCGTATCGCCTGACGCAGCGACTCCATATTGTCGGCATATCCGTTGTAACCGGGGAATGCCGGGAGGGTGTTTGCCGGGTCGGCGCTATTGGCACGGGCACGGGCTCTGACATTCTCGAGCATCTGTCGGGAGGCACCCATATCCTTACCGCTCTCCAAGGCTGCCTCCGCATAGAGAAGCATAACGTCGCTGAGACGTATCATCTTGTAATTCAGCGGGCCGCGGGAGTCGTGCTGCAATGCCGGGAACTCTCCCCGCTCTTCATAGGCGTACTTGCGGTTATAGTAGTGATTGCCGAGATAATTCACATCTTCCTGGAGCAGGTCGGCACCCTCGGGGACTCCGATTGTAGCCTCGCGGCGCGGGTCGCCCGGCTCGAACTCGTCATAGAGATTCTGTGTGGGATGGTTCCATCCCCAGCCGGCCTGCATTCCCAGACTTGAACTGCGCGGACGCACGAGTTTGGTGGTGAAAGTGCCGCGGCTTGACCCGAACATGCCGTAGTCGGAGGTATCCTCAAGTGCATACTGCACCTCGAACACGCTCTCCACGCCGTTTTCTCCGGCAAGCGTGAAGTTGTCGCCATAGTTAGCGTTCAGACGGTACTGCCCGGTGGCATACTGCTCGTCCATGAATTTCTTGCCCCAGATATAGGCGTTGTCGTAGTCGTTGACATAGAGGTATGCCTTGCAGAGCATAGCCTGCGCGGCACCTTTGGTGGCGCGGCCAAGGTCGGCGGCACTGTATTCGCTCTTGTTCCATAGTCTTTTCTCCGCCTCCTTAAGGTCGGCGATGATATGCCCGTACACAGTCTCGCGGCTCTCGCGCGGAGCTTTCCACTTGTCGGAGGTGTCAACGACATAGTCCACCACCGGCACACCGCCGAACACGCGCACCAGCTGGAAGTAATAAAGGGCGCGGAGAAAATAAGCCTCTCCTATAAGGCACTCCTTGCGGCTCTCGCTCATCGTGTCGTCGGGATCGACGCCGGGAATCTCCTGCAAGGCCAGATTGCAGCGCGCTATGCCGTAGTATTTCGCTTTCCAGTAGTCGTCGAGAATGGGATTCGACGAGTTGACCTTGAAATTGTCGATGTCGTAGGCATCCATGCCGTCGCTCACGTTCTGACCACCCTTCAGTGCATCGTCGGAAGCTATGTCGCCGATGTACCATTCAGAGAAGAAGGAGGCGTTGTACTCCCACTGCAGCGGAGCATAGGATGCGTTCACCGCCTGTATGGCCATCTCTCCACCCGAGAAGAAGTCCTCAAGGGTGTTTTTGCCCGGCGTCTCCTCCCTGATCCAGTCGTTGCAGGAGGTCATGAGTCCCCCAGCCAGCAGCAGCCCGACACACATTGCCATATATCTTGTCATATTCGATTTCATTGCTTTCAGTTTCTTTTGAGGTTGTAAATCATTGAAGTAAGTAAGTCGTGAAAATTATTTCACTTATACTTCAATATGTGATGTTCACGCCGAAGAGGAAGGTGCGGCTCTGAGGATAGTTTCCGTAGTCAATGCCGCCGTTAACCTCGGGATCATAACCTTTGTATTTTGTGAGGGTGAACACGTTGCTGATCTGGACATAGAACCGGCAGTTGGAGAATCCGCCCCGTTTCAGGAGGCTCTGAGGCAGCGAGTAACCTACCTGCAGATTCTTGAGGCGGAAATAGTCGCCTTTCTCAAGGAACCGTGAAGATGGGAGATAATTGACGGTGCTGTGAGGGTTAGGGATGCTTCCGTCGGGGTTGGCGGCACTCCAGGCATCCGCCATCTCGGGCGATATCTGGTTGGTGGTTCCGTCGGTGAGGAGACGGCGACGGCTCATGTTGTAGATTTTATTGCCGCCGGCACCCTGGAAGAAGAGCTGCAGGTCGAAATTCTTCCAATATCCTGCGAGATTGATTCCGAAGTTGTACCAAGGTATGGAGCTGCCGAGATCCACGCGGTCGAGGTCGTCGATAATGCCGTCGTTGTTCTGGTCGACATATCTGGCATCGCCGGCGCCGTAAGGATTGGCACCCTGGCCATACCCGTGGAGATATTCGTTGGCTTCTTCGTCACTGCGGAATATTCCGGCATACTCGTATCCCGTGAAGTATCTCAGGGAATGTCCTTCGTCGATAGCCTGAATGTCGCCGTCGGGACAGGCTATGTACTGCGGGG
>CABUTY010000231.1 GCA_902494595.1 uncultured Porphyromonadaceae bacterium
CATTGCTGCCTGATACCGTAGCCGGTGACGATGGCCGTGAAAGCTGACCAGGAATTGTTGACTGTGGATGATGTCTCATCCGCAGTTTAATTTTGCAAATATCGAATAATATTTTTGTATATTTAAATCTATTTACTAATTTTGTGGCGTGCGATGTGGATGTGAAAATTTTCATATCGGGAGAGTAAAATATTGCATAATGTAAGTTTTGATATGTATAATCGGGGAGTATATAAAGCAAAATACTGACATAATTCGCGAACACATACAACTTAATTACAAATCACCGTGATAGACAGTATTCAAAATGTCTTTTTACGGATAACAACAAACAGGTATGAAGAAATTCTACTTTTCAGCAGCAGCCTTGATGGCGTTGAGCGTACCTTCGGCACAGGCGCAGGAGATAGAGCTCTTGCCGATGCAGGAACGTGAGGTACAGTATGCGACAGCACAGCAGGCGCCGTCGGGGGCGCCTACAGCAACAGCAGTAGCCAAGGCCGGAGCGGCCCCGGCATCTATCGTGGGCAAGAAGTTCGTCACCTTCTTCGACAGCTTCACCAACTATGGCGAGGCCGCAGGTTGGTTTTCCGTCGAGTCTGCCGGCGACAGCGTAAATCTCGTCAATGTAGCCGACGGATATTCGCTCAAAGGTAAGTACGACGCCACTACCGGCCGGATTTCAATCCCTACCGGCATGGTGATAGGGAAAACAAGTACCGGCGATGAAATAAAGGTGCACAACTTGCTCGCCTCTTCCGGATATTCGAAATATAACGATACACCGGTAGTCGGCACATTCTCCGGCGACAAGGTGACTTTCGCCGACGGCTTTTATGCTGCAGCTACCAAAGGAGGCGGTTACGTATGGATGGAAGGCATCAAAGGAATAGAAGCCAACGGTTCGCTTAAAACCGCTCAACTTGTATTTTCCACGTTGGAACCGAACGTGGAATATGAGTATCCGGTATATGTGACCAAGGTGGCCGACAACAAGATTATGGTGCAAGGCCTTGCCAACTGGAAATATGGCCACAATTATAAAGTGCCTTTCACAATCACAAAGAGCACTAACTCGGCTCAGTTGCTGACTACCGATTCTGTTGACTGGTACAAGAGCAATGATGGAGCAGTCCAGTCCCTGTTCATGCTTTACCGCAATCAGGACAATGTCAACAGCGTATCGCAGAATCCTAAATTCACTGTAGCGGCAGGAGATACATCCACCATCACGAGTCAGAAGATTCTCTTCGAAGGATATCAGAAAGCAGGCACTACAAGCTGGAGCGGCTGGTTGCTCAGACCGTTCGTGATAAGCATGAATTTCAACGTATATGAAACTCCGGTGCCTGCCGTTGAAATCGGCGACCTAAAATATGTTTTCGACAATGTGACCAACACAGCCACTGTCATAGGGTGCAATGTCGGTATTACGGCAGCGAATATCCCCGAGACTGTGGAATATGAGGGCGAGACATATACCGTGACAGGTATCGGCGAGAAAGCATTCTATAACATGAAGACCATTACGCAGGTGTCGATACCGGCAACCATAAAGAGTATAGCCACAGGAGCTTTTCTGAATGCGACGGCTATTCAGGAAGTGAAGATTGCCGACATGAAGGCCTGGTGTGCTATCCCGATTCCAAACTATAACGCGAATCCCATCTATTACGCTCATTACAATACCGACAAGACAAAGTGGGGAAAGGTATACTTCAACAACAAGCTTGTGACCACCGATCTTGAGGTCCCTGAAGGTGTCACCAGTATTGTGCGCAGCTTCGCCGGCTTCAAGACCCTTGTCAACGTAACCCTTCCCTCAACCCTCCAGAAGCTTGGTGATCAGGCTTTCTACAATTGCACGGATATCAAGACTATGGTTATCCCCGAGGGAACTGAGACTCTTGGCTCGGCATTCTATAGCTGCACAGGACTTACTGAGATTGTCGTTCCCGGTTCCGTCTCGGCAATTGGCATCAGTGCCTTCAACGGATGCAAAGCTCTTACGAAGGTAACTCTCAACGAAGGTCTGAAGTCGATTGACAACTCTGCATTCTATAACTGTCTCGGTCTTGAAGAGCTGGTTCTACCCTCCACAGTCACTACGCTCGGTGCCACACCTTTCGGTCTGTGCAAGAATATCAAGAAATTCACCAGCCGTGCCGTTACGCCTCCCACAGTAGGTGCTGACAAGCCTTTCTCGGCATTCTCGGCCACTGCCACTCTTTATGTACCTTCAGAGGATGCCAAGACGGCATATGCAGAGGCAAGAGGCTGGAAGGAGTTCGCCACAATCGTAGCAGATGCCACCGGTATCAACGGTATCTCCGCTGACGACGCACAGCACGTGCGCTACTTCAACCTCCAGGGCATGGAGATCGCAGCTCCTGTCAAGGGTCAGCCCGTAATAAAGATGACGGGCAACAAGTCGGAGAAACTGATAGCTCGATAAACAACTGACAGCTCGATAAAACTCGATAAAACTCGATAAAAAAGGAATCCGATTCATAATAAGAAGCCGTGGGCAATCTTCAGAAGGTGTCCACGGCTCTGTTTTTTTATGGCAGCTCTTGATAATCGCTGATACGCTGTTATTCAGTGGCAGAGAAGTGTAGGGCGTGGCGCGAAGCGGTGATGGTGCCGGAAAGAGTGATCCATTTTTTTCCGTTGGCGGGTCGGCCTCGGCGCATCATCGCGCCAATCTCGCGTGCCACATTCGCCCTGGCACCATGTGCCGCAAGCCATCGGTGCAGTATCCATTCGCAGCTCCCTGACTCATGGAGCATCCGGTAAGGAAGAGTGTCGGCGTCGGACAATGATGCCTCGATTTTTCTGCCATAGGATTCAAGAGCCTCGTTGTCGGCCTGTAGGTTGGCGATGGTGTTGACAAGAGTCTTGCGTACTCCTGTCCAGCGACTCTCTATGGCCGGTAAAAGCTCGTTGCGTATGAAATTGCGGCGATATTCGCTGTCAAGATTCGTGCTGTCTACGATGTAATCCTGACCCAACTCCTCAAGATACTCTGCAATCTCTCTACGGGATGTGGTTAGCAGCGGGCGGATTATGCCGTTGGCGTCAGGGAGCATACCTTTTAGACCGGCAACGCCGGCGCCCCGGAACAGATTGAGAAGAAGGGTCTCTATATTGTCATCGGCATGATGAGCCACGGCGATGCGTTCGGCACCCGTTGACGACATCTTGCCGCGGAAATAATCGTAGCGAAGCTCGCGGCAGGCCACTTCTGTCCCCACGTTATGCTCAGCCTCGTAAGCCGGGACATCGAAATGCACCACGTCGAGAGGCAACCCTAAGTTAAGGCATAGCTGCCGGCAGAACTCCATGTCGCGGTCCGACTCCAGACCTCGCAGATGGAAATTGCAATGCACGGCCTCCACAGCGACGCCACAACGCAGCAGCAGACGGAGAAGAGCCGTGGAGTCGGCCCCTCCGCTGAAACCCAACACCACATGCCGCACGTCGCCCAATATCACCCGGGCCTGCTGCTCTACCTTGCTAATTGTCCTGTTTCCATCCATGTCGGTGAGTTGTCAATGAGTTTCGAGCCAGAGGTTGAGAATGAGCACGGCGGCCATCTCGTCGGCAAGGTCTCTGCGTTGCCGGTCGCTCTTCTTGAATC
>CABUTY010000232.1 GCA_902494595.1 uncultured Porphyromonadaceae bacterium
TGGAGAGATACATGCGCATCTTGCGGCTCATTCCCATGGCGGAGCCGTAGTAGGTGCTGGTCTTGTCGGCCACAACCACCACCCAGCCGTAGTTTGACTCGAAGTAGCCGTCGGCGGTCATGGTCATCACCAGAGGCACGTTGGTATAGAATCCGCCGCGCTCGGCGTCAAAGGGACATAGCGAGAAGTCGCCATAAGGTTTCTCGTTGGCAATCACCTGCGGCTGCATGGTGATGCTGGTGTTCGTAGCGTCGTAGGTACCTGTTACGGTCACGCCGAGGTTGTAGAAGTTTTCGATGGTCACGGCCGTTCCGTCGATGGTAATCTTGTTCATCGACGTAAAACCCTTGCGGGGATTGGCACCGGAGCCCATGTCGTCCCATTGGGCCAGGTACTTGCCGGAGATGTCGGCTGCGGGAGTTTCGGCGATGCCGTTGACGCTCTGCGTCACAGGCGCCTGCTGGGCCTCGCTGTAGGTATCGTCGCAGACTTCCCGGACTGTCAGCTGAGGCTCTGCCTCCGGCTTTGCCCGCATCAGTCCTAATCCGCATACCACCAGCAAGCCTGCTAACGCTGTCTTCTGTAAGGTTCCTTTCATAGTTCCTGTTTTGTGTTTGTTGTTGTGTGTAAATGTTGTTATATGTTCCTGTAAGTAAAGAAATCGTCTGTGCTGGCGAATCCGTGCTATTAGGTTTCAAATGCCAAAAATAATCAAATTTATTGAATTTGCAAATTTTTTCAATATTCCTTATTCGCGTTAGCTCTTTTGAATCACAGATGTGAACCGAGATTTCCCTCCCCCCCCAAAAAATAACGTTTGTTGGCAGGTGGGTGCAGATGATTTGCAGCGGGGCAGGGTAATTTAGCGGTCATGGAACGGAAATCATTCATCGGCGGCTGTGCCACGGCTGCCGCGGTGCTCGCCGCCACCGCTTTATTATTACGCGGCTGCCAAAAGGACTTGCCCCCGACTTCACAGGAAGTCACGGTAGAAACAGTCACCGACACCGTGGAGGTGCTGGTGCGCACTCCCGTGCCCGTCGACAGTATCGTGCACAGATATGTCACTGTCAGAGTACCCGTAGCCGATACGGTACATATTGCCGCCGCTTCGCAGACCCAAACCCCTCACGCCGACAGCGTCAACGTCAGCTTACCGCTGACACAGAGGGTATACAGCGACTCCACATATCAGGCATGGGTGAGCGGCTATATGCCGACTCTCGACAGCATCAGAATCCTTCAACCCGTCACCACCGTGACCCGCACCGTCACCAATACCAAGACCCGTTACCGCACAAGACGCTGGGGACTCGGTATACAGGCCGGCGTAGGCCTCACACCTCACAAGCCACAGCCTTACATCGGCATAGGTATACAATACAACATCCTCTGCTGGTGAAACGTGTGTTAACTTTTGTTCATAGGTGAGTGCAAACAATTTGCAGCGGACGAATCTAATTTTGCGGATATGAAACGCAAAGGCTCCACATCGGATTTCATACCCCAGCGGAACCGGGAACTGACAGCCCGGTTCCGGGAGTTGCTGGCCACAGCCGAGGGTGTGCCCTTGCGCGACATGTTCGGTATGGCGGCGCGTCAGCCCTGCAGCCGTTTCTGGGTGGCCGAGGAACGGGCTGCCGAAGTGGTCTCGGCGATACTCCGAGGCGGCGACACCTCCTCCTTCCTGCCTCAGAAGAAAAGAATGTACGAAGAGATATGCCGTCGCGTCGAGGCATACCGTCGCCGACATCCCGAGGCCACGCTGGCCGACGCCGCCCACGCCGTAGTTAACGGCGGTGCGCCCGAGTTCTACCTCACCCCCGACAGCGCAATGGTCATCATATACAAATCCCGCCGTAAAAAGCCTACTCAACCCTAAACAATAATTCCATCATCTTTCCATCCATGCTTCCATCAGAAACTCTCATATCCACGGTAATATCCGAGAACCGACGACGCCGGGCGGCGATAAGCCGCGAGTTCGATCCCGTAAGCGGCCTCAACTCCACAGGCATACGTTTCGAGTATGAATACGTAAGCGGCGGCGAGCCTCGACGAGTGTGGCTCCCCGAGAGCATGCGCGGCATCCGGGCACTTGCCGATGCTGACGAAGAGGCCATAGACCGCGAGCGCATCCTCCACGACTTCCCGTACTGGGCGGCCACCCGCGCATATATTAAATGCAAGGGAGGGGGCGAGGATGTGCTCTTCCGCCTCAACCGGGCCCAGCGGCGACTCGTGGAGGTCCTCGAGGCCATGCGCCAGGCCGATATCCCCATACGCCTCATTCTCCTGAAGGCCCGCCAATGGGGTGGCTCCACATGCATACAGCTCTATATGGCATGGCTGCAGCTCGTACATCGCACCGGCCTCAACTCGCTGATAATCGCCCACCAGGGAGCCGCCACCGACGAGATCAAGGATATGTTCGACAGGCTTGTCAACGGTCTTTGCAACGCCGACCTTCCCGGCGGCAAGCAGGAGCTGCACATAGAGAACGTGGGGCGCAGCCGCAGCATCTTCCGCGTGGTGGAGCGCAACGCCAAGGTGAAGGTTGGCACCGCCGAGCGTCCCGACTCTTGCCGTGGCGGCGACTACAGTCTCGTACACTGCTCGGAGGTGGGCGTATGGAAAACGACCGTCGGCAAGACTCCGGAGCAGATGATACGCTCGGCATGTTCGGGCGTGCTGTTGCAGCCCCTCACCATGATAGTCTATGAGTCGACGGCCAACGGCACCGGCAATTTCTTCCACCGCGAATACGAGGCGGCCAAGCGCGGCGAGTCGCAGTTCCGACCCCTCTTCGTGCCATGGTATGAGATTGACCAGTATTCAATGCCTCTCGACGACGAGTACGAGTTCGCCAGGCAGCTTGTGGAGGGTAAGGATATGGAGTCGACGGTGAGCGACCGCCGGCAGCCGGGGAGCTATCTATGGTGGCTCTGGGAGAAAGGTGCCACGCTGGAGGCCATCAACTGGTATGTGGGCGAGCGTAGCAAGTATGGAGAGCATGGCCTTATGGCCGCGGAATATCCCAGCGACGATGTGGAGGCCTTCGTGCATTCGGGTGCACGGGTGTTCGACAAATACAAGGTAGAGGCTTTGCGAGCGGGTTGCATGACTGCGACTCATGCCGGAGAAATCGACGACAACGGGTATATTCCGCTATCTTCGGGCGGATGGAAAATCTGGAAATTCCCCGATGAAAACGGAGGAAATATGGAAAGCAGATATGTTACGGTAGTCGATGTGGGAGGTCGCTCGGCAAAGGCAGACTGGAGCGTGATCGTAATTTTCGACAGGCTGCCGTTAGCCTTCGGCGAACTGCCGGAGGTTGTGGCGCAATGGCGAGGCCATACCGATTTCGACCTTCTCACGGAGCGCGCTGCCAATGCATCGAGATATTATCACGATGCGTTGCTGGTTATCGAAAGTAACACTCTCGAAACCCACGATCGCGACCGCGACACGGATGGAGACCAGTCATCTTTCATCCTCAACCGGCTCAGGGACTCTTATCCCAATCTCTACGCCCGTCCTCGGAGTGAAGAAGCAGTGATCAGAGGGATGCCGGCACGCTATGGTTTCCACACCAATATTGCAACAAAACCGATGATAA
>CABUTY010000233.1 GCA_902494595.1 uncultured Porphyromonadaceae bacterium
ATACCCGGTTCGGAGGAGCTGGTGGTATACGCGGCCGCATTCATAGGGGCGCTGGTGGGATTCCTGTGGTACAATGCTTTTCCGGCACAGGTGTTCATGGGCGACACCGGCTCACTGGCCCTCGGCGGAATCCTCGCAGTGTTCGCTATCCTCATCCGCAAGGAGCTTCTCATTCCGCTCCTTTGCCTCATATTCTTCCTCGAGGATGTGTCGGTGATGATTCAGGTGGGATATTACAGATATACCCGCAAACGCTATGGCGAGGGGAGAAGGGTGTTCAAGATGACGCCACTGCACCATCATTTCCAGAAAGCCGCCGACCCGGCCGCCAAAGTGCTCTGGAACTCCCCGGTACAGCCCATTCCCGAATCAAAGCTGGTGACAAGATTCTGGATTGCAGGCATTCTTCTGGCGGTGCTCACTTTTGTAACTCTTAAGATACGATGAACGAAACATTACGACATACTACAGGATTCTTAGTGGTGCTTGGCGGCGGCGAAAGCGGCGCCGGCGCCGCCGTACTCGGCAAAGTCAAGGGATATGACGTGTTGCTGAGCGACTCGGGAACAATAGCCCCCAAATACAAGGAACTCCTTGAAAAAGAGGGCATTGAATACGAAGAGGGCGGACACAGTGTAGACCGTATAATGAACGCCGACACGGTGATAAAGAGCCCCGGCATTCCTCCCACGGCACCCCTCGTAAAAGCTCTCGCCGACAAGGGTACGCCCATACTGTCGGAGATTGAGTTTGCCGGCAGATACACCGACGCAAAAATGGTGTGCATCACCGGCAGCAACGGCAAGACCACCACTACCCTGCTCACCTACCATATCCTCAAGGAAGCGGGGCTTGACGTGGGCCTCGCCGGAAATGTAGGCAAGAGTCTCGCTCTGCAGGTAGCCCGCGAAAACCACGACATATATGTGATAGAGCTCTCTTCATTCCAGCTCGAGAACATGTATGATTTCAAAGCTGACGTGGCAGTGATCATGAACATCACCCCGGACCATATGGACCGCTACGACCATAAGATGGAGAACTATGTGGCGGCAAAATTCCGCATACTTCGCAACCAGACGAAAGATGACTTTTTCATCTACTGGCAGGATGATCCGGTTGTGACGTCGCAGATCAGCGCCGTACAGGCCGAGGCGCTGCGTCTTCCCTTCGGCGAGATGCGCGAGGAGGGAACCGCCGCATGGGTGGACGACAACAATGTGGTGCATTTCCACACCCCCATGGACGTTTTCGAGATTCCACGCGACAGGCTGGCCCTTCCCGGCCTCCACAACCTCTACAACTCCATGGCGGCAGGCCTCAGCGCATCGCTGTTCAACATCCGCAACGAAAGCATCTGCAAGGCCCTCAGCGATTTCGAAGCCGTGGAACACCGCCTCGAATATGTCGATACCGTGAACGGCGTCAGATACATCAACGACTCCAAGGCCACCAATGTCAATTCCACATGGTATGCCCTGGAGAGCATGACCTCTCCCACCGTGCTCATACTCGGCGGCAAGGACAAGGGCAACGACTATTCGGAAATCGAAGAGCTCGTGCGCAAGCGTGTCAAAGCCATCGTTTGCATGGGCAAGGATAATGCCAAGCTGCTTGACTTCTTCGGCGACAAGGTATCGGAAATACGCGACACCCACAGCATGGACGAGGCCGTAGCTGAATGCGCCCGTCTCGCCGCTCCTGGCGACACCGTGCTCCTCTCCCCATGCTGCGCAAGCTTCGACCTATTCAAAAGTTACGAACATCGCGGCGACCTCTTCAAGGAGGCTGTCAGAAGACTTCACGGATAATCATGGCGGAACCTCTTTACGACTCGCTTGAGATCCGGGAGACCGTGGATGGGGCGACCTTCACGGCAGGCGATACCAAAACATCGGGAAACGCAGCATCTAAAAGCCCCAAGCCCATGGCCAAGGTGCGTCGTCCCGACCCCTATCTCTGGGGTATATATCTCATGCTTCTGGTCATAAGCGTTGTGGAGCTATTCTCGGCATCGAGCACCGAGATTGTCGGCGAGGATGTCTACGGCCCACTCACACGCCATTGCATCTTCCTGGTGATGGGGCTGGTGATAGTGCTGTGGCTCCAGCGCACCCCCTACGTGATAATATGCCGCCTGTCATGGGTTTTTGCGGCCCTGTCGCTGGGGCTTGTGCTGTTGTCGTCGTTCATGGGTGTCGAAATCAACGGCGCCCAGCGCGCCATCTCCCTGGGCGGCGGCATGACCATACAGCCTGCCGAAATCGTGAAGCTCTCGGTGGTATGCCTGCTCGCATACATCCTGGGACGCAACCAGCGCCCCGGCGGCGTGTCGAATCAGGGAGTCATAACCGCGGCTATCGTCGTGGTGGTGTTCGGCGCATGCCTATTCCGTAACGGCCTCACCAACATGATTCTGCTCATGGGCGTCAGCGTGACCATGATGATTATCGGCGGCATACCCATCAGGAAGATGGTATACGTGCTCATGGCCTATGCCATAGGCGCCGGCGCCGTCTATCTCGTGAAGAGCGCCTCCCCTGCCGGCTCCTCGGAGTTCGAGAAAGTGAAGCAGGAACAGTTCCTCGCCTCTGCCGGCACGCATGCCGCCGCATCGGTCAACATCGGAGCCGCCAGGAAAGCCTCCGAAAACATCGACCGCACGGAGACCCGTCTGAAACGCATGAAGAACTTCTTCCACGGCGTGCATCCCGACGACCCCATCACCGACGACAACCGTCAGGTGATGCTGGCGAAATTCGCGCAGGCCAACGGGGGAGTGATCGGCCAGGGTCCGGGCAACTCCCGTGAAAGCGCCCGCCTGCCGCTCGCCTTCTCCGACTACATATACTCCATCATTGTGGAGGACACCGGCTTTGTGGGCGGTGTGCTCGTGCTGGTGCTCTTCCTGCTGATGCTCGCCAGAGCCGGCAGAATCGCCTTTAAATGCTCGCGAGCCCTCCCCGCATTCCTCATCCTGGGGTGTGCCGTGATGATTGTGTTCCAGGCTCTGGTACACATGGCCATAGTCACGGGCCTGTTCCCCGTGTCCGGGCAGCCTCTCCCCTTCATTTCCAAAGGGGGCACCTCCGTGCTGGTGATGTCGGCCGCGCTGGGACTCATGCTGTCGGTAAGCCGGTTCGCTTCATTCACCTCCGACGGAAAAGCCATAAAGGCCGAGCTTAACGCTCTACCCGAGGACATGCAGGCCAGCAACTTCAGCGCTGCCGAAAAATAACGTATTTATACAGCTGTTGAGATTTCCACTGTTATTGAGGCGGAATATTCCGCTTTGCCAGACATGAAAAAGAGAAAACCGAGAATATTGATAAGCGGCGGCGGCACGGGAGGACACATCTTCCCGGCGCTGTCGATAGCCAACGCATTGAAGCGTCGCCTCGATGCGGAAATATTGTTTGTGGGAGCCGAGAACCGTATGGAGATGGAGCGTGTACCGGCCGCCGGCTACAACATCAAGGGGCTTCCCGTGGCCGGCTTCGACCGTCGCCATCTCCTGCGCAACATCAGTGTGCTCATGAAGCTGCGCAAATCGCTATCCATGGCCAAGGGTATCGTCAAGGATTTCCGTCCCGACATAGCCGTCGGCGTGG
>CABUTY010000234.1 GCA_902494595.1 uncultured Porphyromonadaceae bacterium
CGTAAAGCGTTTACGCATGTTGAAAGGAGGCACAATGAGGGTAGAGAACTGCGGAATCTCGTAAGGGCGCTTGATGACGTCGAACACCTGGGCCACCTCCCTGACAATCGCGCGGCGTGCCGTCATCAGAAAGTAATCGGTGTATACACGCGCGTTGCCCTCATGGAAATTGCCGGTGCCAACCACGGCTATGTCGTGTGCTTTGTGGCGACCTATGTATATGATTTTGGAATGGATCTTTAGACCTTCCACGCCGAACACCACATTTATGCCGGCCTCCTGCATCTCGCGTGCATAATGGATGTTGCTCGACTCGTCGAAGCGGGCCTGCAGTTCCACCACCGCCGTGACCTTCTTGCCATTGCGCGCCGCGCATTTAAGGGCTTCCACAATCTTCGAATCCCGGGCAAGACGGTAGAGGGTGATCTTTACCGACTTGACATCGCGCGACACCGCCGCCTCCTGAAGAAGCCGCACAAGATAGTCGAACGAATGATAGGGCACATGAATGTAGCGGTCCTTCTCCTCGACGAGCTGCATCAGCGAGCCGATCTCCTTAAGCTCGGCATGAATCACGGCAGGCCACTCAACATATTAGAGGTCGGGGCGGCAGTCGGTTGGAAACGACATGAAGTCCTTATGATTCTGGTAATGTCCCGAGGGGTAAACGGAATCGAGAGAGTCGAGTCTGAGGCGCTTCATAATGGCACGGACGAGCGCCGGCGGCATATCTTTGTCGTAGAGCACGCGCAGCGTGGCGCCCCGCTTACGGCTCCTGACAGCCTTGGCTATCTTCTCCACAGGACTGTAATGGCTGTCGTTGTCGATTTCCATCTCCGCATCTTTGGTGAACTTGAAGCTGTAGGCCTGAAAATCGGTGAAACCCATGCCGGGGAATATCATTGGCAGAGCGAAGCGAATCACATCCTCAAGGTACATAACGGTCACCGCGCCATCTTTTGCCGGGAGGGTTATGAATCGGCCCATGCGGTTGGCGGGAAGTTTTATCACGGCATATTCATGTTGACGGTCGGGAGCGGAGAGCACCACGGCAAGGTATATGTGGCTGTCGCTTTCGGTGTCGAGTTCTCCCGCTTTGTCGAGCCATACCGGCGACACGAAGCCGGAAATCTTCTTGCGGAAGAGGCATCTCACATAATGTCGTTGCTCATCGTCGAGGTCTTCATGGCTGAGGAGGCGAATACCGTTTTTCTCCAGAAGGCTGGTCACATCGGCCACAGCCTGCTCGTACTGGTGGCTCAGGCGGGAGTCCATGTCGGAAAGGCGTCGGTATAGTGCGCGGGCCTCCTCGCGGTCGCGCCGCAACGACTTGCCCGACATCTCGGCCATACGAGCCACCGTGGCCATACGTACCCGGAAAAACTCGTCAAGATTGTTGGAGTAGATGCCGAGAAACGACAGTCGCTCCAGCAGCGGCACGTCGTCGCGCATAGCTTCCCGCAGTATGCGGCTGTTGAAGTACATCCAGCTGATGTCCCGGTTTACATATGGCATATCCTCGCCCGACAGATGGTGTGACATGGTGTATCTATAAATTTATCTATAAATTTTTTATAGAGTAACACCGACGGTCGCCTTGAGGTTTGCAAAAAGGAGGCGACTCAGTGAAGAGCCGCCTCCGTAGCGCGATTTTAGAAAGAAGTCAATAAATGTGGTATCCGTCTTCGGATGGGTCGTCGAGGTGCTGACTGAGAGCCATATATTGCCTTGAGCCCCGAGGGAGGAGGTCAAGGATCTGGCGGGCGTCCGGGCGGCGTTTGAGCACAGCGAATGCGAGCATGAGGGCATCCTCGAAGTCGACGGTGCTGTTGGCCAGGGCCACACAGTCGTCGGTGGTCAGAGCTTCGGAGTCCATGAGGAATGTTGCCAGGAGTCTCGACTCGCGTACGTTGGCGTCGTTCCAGAGCTTCATGGCGAGCTCATGGTCGGTGCCTGCCTCGCGCGCTATTCCCGTGAGAACGGGGAGCTCGCAGCCGAATATCATGCTGAAATTCGAGCCTCCGCGCCGCAGTATGTCGGCGGTGTTGCCGTTGCGGTAGGCAAAGAAACGTTGCTTTACTTCCTGCAGCGTCATCACTTGTGAGATTTGACCTTGCCGGTAAGGGGTGAATACTGGTCCGACAGGCGGAGCATCTGCTCGGCGTAGCTCTCGGGCCATGAGATGATGATATCGGTGATTTCGCCGTCGGCGCCCGTCACCGGTGTGTATACCGGGTTGATGAAGCCGCGATAAGGAGGAATGTCGAGGGTAGAGAAGCGGGTCAGAACCTCCTTGTGGAGTTTCGGGTCGATCTTCACGGCATATTTCTGCACCAGGTCGTTGCCGCCCTTGTAGTCGCCTTCGCTCTTGACGCGCTGTATCTCGGCCAGAAGGTTGCCGAAGAGCTCGCGCATCTTCTTATAGTCGTTGATGCGCACGTAGGTCTTGCCGTTCTTCTTGACGAGTTCCACCACGTCCTTGCCCCCCTTGCCTTTCTTTTTGCCCTTTTCGAGCACCCATTTGGCAATGAGCTGGCGGTTGCGCATATGCGCTTCCTCCACATCCTTGCCGAGCTCTATGCGGTTGAGCTGCGTCATCAGACCGTTCATCATGTACTTGTAGTACTCGGCCTGGTATGCGTCGGGGTTTTCGAGGATGCCGAGTTCCTGCAGTTTGGGGTCGGCAAGATAGTAGAGGGCGAAGAGGTCGGCGCGCGCCTCCTCGAGAGTGGAGCCGTTCTCCTTGAGGGCATCGCCGTCGATGCCGGGGAGGAGCTGGCCGGAGGCATGACCCAGACACTCATGCAGGTCGGTGTGAAGCATGTCGGTGATGTAGAGCCAGTCGTCGAGCATCTTGCGGGTGGGAGCGTCAATCACGAACTCCTCGTTGAAGCCGTTGCCGTGCGACGCCATCTCGTAGGCCTCCGTGATGTTCTCGATGGTCACCGACTTGGAGCCGTGTTCGGCGCGTATCCAGTTGGAGTTGGGCAGGTTGATGCCTATGGCTGTGGCCGGGAAGGCATCGCCGGCAAGCATCGCCGCGTTGATCACCTTTGCCGACACTCCCTTGACCTTCTCCTTCTTGAAACGCTTGTCTACCGGCGAGTTGTCCTCGAAGTACTGTGCGTTGGAGGAAATCTTGTGGGTGCGGTCGGAGCTTTTGTTGTTGCGGAAGTTGACGTATGATTCCCAGGCACCGGTCATGCCGAGGGGGTCGCCGTAGCTTTCGATGAAGCCGTTCACGAAGTCGACATCGCTTTTGGTATCCTCGGCCCAGAGTATCGAATACTCGTCGAAGAGGCGCAGGTCGCCGGTGATGTAATAATCTATGAGCTTGGTGATGTAAGCCTTCTGGGCATCATTGTCGGCATATTCCTTGGCCTTGTCGAGATAGTAGATTATCTGGGCGATTGCCGGGCCGTAGAGACCGGTGAGATGGTAATGCTCCTCGGAGATGTTCCCCTTTTCGTCCTTTACCACCCTGGAGTTGAGGCCGTAGCTTACGGGCCTCGGGTCGGCGGGATTCTTGAGCTTGTTGTAGTATTCCTCCACCTCGGCCTGCGTCACGCCGGGACCGTAGAGGTTGTTGGCGCTGGTCACCAC
>CABUTY010000235.1 GCA_902494595.1 uncultured Porphyromonadaceae bacterium
CAGCAACATGTTCCTGCAGTTCCGCATCGCCAAGGTGCTCAAAGTGCAGCTCGGCATAGACTGCGACTATTATACCAAATATCAGGGGATGCTCTACCAGCCTGCCACCATGTCGTTTCATGTGCAGGGCGACAATCCCGTATATGTTGGCAATTACGCCAACTGCAACGTCTACCTCAACTGCAAGCTGTCGAAGACACGGTTTTTCGTGATGTGCAGCCATGTCAACGAGGGTCTCTTCGGGCGCAACTTCTTCTCGATGCCGGGCTACCCCGTCAGTCCGCGACAGTTCCGCCTCGGTGTCAGCGTCGATTTCGCCAATTGATAAATCCAGCCAATCCCGATTAATCCCGCTAAATCCTGATTAATCCCGCTAAATCCCGATTAATCTTGATTTATCCCGATAAATTACAATCTAACCAAAACCATGACTATGAAGAAAATAGCCACAACCCTGTTGCTGCTGTCGTCGATGGCGATAGCCGGAGCCGAAACCACGGCCATAGACCAGGTGAACTACATTCTCAACGATGACGGGACAGCCACCGTGACCAACATGGGCCAGTCTCCTCTCACCGAGATAGTGATACCCTCTACCGTCACCTCGGGCGGCAAGTCGTACACCGTGACCGTCATCGGTGAAAAAGCTTTCTACAACAACAAGACAGCCACCTCGATCACGGTTCCCGAGACAGTTACGCGCGTTGATAGATGGGCCTTCTACTCTTGCGCCAACGCAGTGTTCAACATACCGTCGAAGCTTACATTCATAGGCGACCGCGCCTATCAGCGCTGCAACAAGCTGAAAGCCGCCAACCTGCCGGCTACCGTGACGCATATCGGCGATGACGCCTTCGGCTTCAGCACCGCCCTGACCGAAGCTTCTATTCCTCCGTCCATTACCACCGTGCCCACCGGTATCTTCAACGGCTGCAAAGCCCTCACGAAGGTTACACTCCACAATGCCGTCGATTCCCTGGCTCCCAAATGCTTCTACGCCTGCTCCGCCCTTCCCGAAATCAACATACCCGACGGCGTGAAAGGTATCGGGCAGAACGCTTTCTATTCCTGCGATGCCCTCAAGACTGTAAAACTCCCCTCCGCTATCCGTCAGATAGAATTGGAGACCTTCAACTCCTGCAAGGGCCTCACGGAAATCACCATACCCGCAAATGTGACATACATCGGCAAAGGAGCTTTCAAAAACTGCGAGGCGCTGAAGAAAGTGGTTATAGAGGGCACGGTGGAACTGCTGGAAGAACTCGTGTTCGCCAACACCCCGGCCCTCAAGGAATTCACTTTCCCAAAAGGTCTGAAGGAAATATCCACAGGAGCATTAAACAAATCGGGACTCACCGCCGTAGAGATTCCGTCTACGGTCAAGATTCTCGGCAAACAGGCCTTTGCGGCATGTCCGTCGCTCGTCACGGCGACGATTCCCGCATCCATCGATTCGATAGGCGTGCAGGTATTCCAGGCCAACCCCCAGCTCACCACCGTGACTTTCACCGAAGGTCTCCGCAAACTGGGCAACCGCATGTTCTACAACTGTCCCAGGCTCACCGACGTGGTTCTCCCGCAGTCTCTCGAGGAAATAGACCGTGAGGCATTCAGCAACTGCGTATCCATCCAATCCATCGTTATTCCCGAGAAGACCCTCAAACTGGGTGACGGCGCCCTCTCCTATTGCAAGGGGCTTACGAGCGTGAAGCTCCCTTCCGCACTCACGGAAATACCAAGCAGCTTTTTCGCTGTAGACTCCGCGCTGCTGAAAATTGATATACCGGCTAATGTAAAGGTTATCGGCGATTATGCCTTCCATCACTGCAAACGCCTCACACAGGTAACATTGCCCACGGGTCTCGAGGAGCTTCAGGAATGCGCCTTCGCCTCCTGCCTCGGCCTTGAAAACATCACGCTGCCAGCATCGCTGAAGATATTCGCCCCGATGGTCTTCAACAACTGCCATAACCTCACATCCATCGAGGCCGCCGAGGGAGGCATCTTCAAGAGCATCGACGGCGTGCTCTATAAGAAACCGGCAGCCGACGACACCGTCGCCGGACTTTCTCTCACATGCTTCCCCATAGGACGCGGCGGCTCATTCACAGTGCCGGCCGATGTGAAATCCATAGGCAGCATCGCTTTCCGTACCAACGAAAAACTGTCGACGATAAAATTCACCGAAGGGCTTACCACAATCGGCGACTGGGCTTTCGCCTATTGCTACGGCCTCAAGGATGTGTACATACCCGCAAGCGTCACCACCATCGACAAAGCGGCCTTCTTCTATATCAAGAATCTGGAGACAATCACATGCTCTGCCGCACAGCCGCCCGTGGCGACCTCATCGACATTCGACAGCTCCATATTCACCAAATGCTCTCTGATGGTTCCCGAAAACAGCATTGATGCCTACAAGGGCGCCGACATCTGGAAGAAGTTCAACAACATAAGCAAGATCAACAACGGCACAGGTATCGAAAGCCTTCCCGGCGAGGGCGATGGCGAGACTCTCGGCGTCTATACCCTTTCCGGCAGCCGCATTGCCGACAACTGTCAGGGTCTCGACGCAGGCATTTACCTGATTGTCAGGAAATCCGCCGGCAAAGTCACCACCGACAAGATACTGGTAAAATAACCCGGAACACACCCGGGACTTTCAACGAGTCCACAAAACCCGAAACCGTTTTGCGGTTTCGGGTTTTTTTACTAATTTTGCGCCGACGTTTTGAAGCAGAAATCAAATTCATTGAGGTTTCCCCATACACATGAAATCAGACGATACAAAAAGGAAATCCGACGAGGCGAGGATGAACGTGATGAAATCAGTGGCTCCACTGATTTTCAAGAAGGGAGTGAAAGGACTCACCATGGATACCGTCGCCAAGAGCCTCGGCATATCCAAGCGCACTCTCTACGAGATTTTCGAGAGCAAGGACGAGATGATTGTAGCGGCAATGACCTACATGCACGACTGCCATCACCGGCGTATGCAGGAGTTGCTGAGCGGCATCGACAACGTTATGGAAGCTATGGTGAAGGCGTTCAGGCTTCATCTTGAAATGATGATGGAGACCGGGCCGGCCTTCTTTCGCGACATGGACGAATATTATCCCAAGTTGCGTCCGGAGTTTGAAAAGGGGCTCAAAAAGCTGCTCAACGGCATGACCAAGGCATTTGAGCTGGGCGTGCAGCAGGGTATGTTCCGTCCCAATATCAACTACCGTATCATCATGCGGATGTTTCTCATCCAGATGGAATCGCTGCGACGTATGGAGTATATCTTCCCCAAGGATGTGACTCTCGAAGAGATATACGAGACCATGTGTTCGGCTTTCCTTCGCGGCATAGCCACCGCCAGAGGCCTCGAGATTCTCGAACAACACACAAACCAGACAATTGCCACTATTGTGGCTCCGACAACCGAATAAACTATCTGACCAATGACTATACGAAAGATTACCGGCGCGATGCTGCTGCTTCTTGCCGGGTATTTGCCGGCGCAGGCATCCGACACCATCAGGGTATCGCGCAACGAATGCATCACGATAGCCCTTCAGGAGAATCCCACCATACGCGTGGCCGACATGG
>CABUTY010000236.1 GCA_902494595.1 uncultured Porphyromonadaceae bacterium
CCACCTGCGTCGTCTGAACATGATTCGTGCCGCTGTGCCCGCGCTCCGCAAGGGCCAGTACACCTTCGACGGCTGCAACGCCAATGGCGGCTGGGCTTTCAAACGCGCTTACAAGAACGAAAGCTATGCCCTCGTGGCCGTTAACGGCGGTGCTACATTCAGCGGCGTCCCCGCTGGTACTTATGTGGATGTGGTGACCGGCCAGAGCTACACATCTAATGGCGGCTCCATCACCGTGGATGCTCCCAAGACACAGGGCCAGCTCCGCGTACTGGTGAAAGACTGGACTAAAGGCAAAATCGGCGAGGACGGCAAGTTCATGTATGCCACATCTCCCGTAGCTCATGGCGGCAGCGTGGAGTTTGACGACCCCGGAACTACCGAATACTACACCGCCGATGACTTCATCGACGAGACCGTGACCATGAAGTTCGACCCCAACGGCGGCTCCTTCCGCACCGATACACAGACTGTGACCGTGACATTGGCCGGTATCTCTGAAACCGGTACATATACCGTGGGCAATGCCGCTCCCCAGACTATCGTCAAAGGTGAGACCAAGACATTCACCATCGGCGCCGGTATGCAGTACAACGAGACGGTGACCGTGAAGTGGACAGCCACAGGCGCAGGCGTCACAAAGGAGGGTTCCGTGACCTACAAGAAGGTTGACCCCAACGCAATGATTACCATCTACTGCAAGGCTTCCTCGGCACCAAACCTCTACGCATGGGAAGAATCCCCTCTGAAGAAGCTCAACGGCGAATGGCCCGGCGCGAAGATGACCTCCACAACCACTATCAAGGGTGTGACTTACTATACATGGTCGACCGAAAGCCAGAAGTTCAACATCATCTTCGGCAACGGCAGCTCCAAGACTGCCGACATCACCGGTATCACCGAGGACAAGTATTACGAATACGACGGCAGCACCGGTTATAAGGAAATCGATCCTGAGAATCCCGAGCCGGGTCCCGGCCCCGGTCCGGAACCCCAGCCCGGTGAGTTCGCGATTTATTTCGACAACTCGTCGATGAACTGGAGTACAGTGAACATCCATTACTGGAATTCTCCCTCCACCAGCTGGCCCGGTGTGTCGATGACAAAGTTCCGCGACAACGTATGGCGTTACTCATGGAGCGAAGAGCCCACGCAGCTGGAGGGCGTGATATTCTGCAACGGCGACGGCAGCCAGCAGTCGAACAACTTTACGCAGAAACTCATCAAGAATCACCTGTACACAATCACCGGCAACAGAACCGATGTTCAGGACAAGGGGCTGTATCAGTTTGCCAGCGGCATCAGTATGCCCGTGGAGAACAGCCAGGTGAAGGTGTTCGTGGAGAACGGCGTGCTCTACATCGTGTCGGAGACAAGCACCACGGTACCTGTATACACCCTCACCGGAATGGTAAGGAATGTAAACGTGGCTCCCGGCGTGACGGCTGTCACCGACCTCCACGGTTTCATTATCGTGAACGGCAAGAAGTACATGCTCCGATAATCCCCCGGCATATGCCGATTGACTCATAAACGGGAGCCGGTCTCACTGAAGAGGCCGGCTCTCTTTCATTTTTTACGGTCTTAACCTCTCCTTTCGCTTCTGACTGTAAAATAAAAGTATTAAATTTGCAGTTGGTTTATAGGATGTCTGTACATACCTGCCGGGAGTGCCGGCAATCAGAAAGAAAAACCCATGGAGGAAAACAACAATAAGGGCAAGAAAGAGAGGGATTCATTGAGCCTTAAGGCTCTGTGGCCCTTGTGCAAGGTACATTGGAAATGGTTTGTGGTATCGGTGGTTGTGGCAGTAACGCTGGGACTGCTGTATTCGCTGACGGCTCAGCAGCAATATTCGCGGCGTGCGTCTTTGCTCCTGAAGGAAGACGAAGGTAAGCCCAAGTTGGGCGGAGACCTCGGATTCGGCGACATGAGCCTCTTCGGCGGCGACAAGAATGTGCATAACGAGCTTGCATCAATTCAGTCGAAGCTCCTGGTAAAACAGGTGGTGGATCGTCTCAATCTGGTGATGGACTATGCCGAGCAGGGGCGCTTCCGCAGCACCACTCTCTACGGCAAGTCGCTGCCGGTGCTCGTGGCCATGACCGGTCTCAAGCAGGAAGACTATGCCGCCTTCAACATGAAGATTGCCAAGAACGGCGACATCCTGCTGCGCGACTTCGTATTCAATGCCGATGAGTTCGACCAGGAGGTGAAAGGCCGTTTCAACGAGGTGATAAAGACCCCGGTCGGTCCCGTGGTGATCAGCCGCAATCCCGGCTATGTGCCCCCCCATAAGAATCCGCTCGTGACAGTAACTAATGCCAAGCCGAAAACGGAATGGAACATCAATGTGGCCCATTACGGTCTGGAAAGCGCCGTGGGAGCGTGCAACAGTCGTCTGAAAGTGTCGCTCGAAAGCGATAAGTCGACAATCCTCAACCTCTCTTACACCGACAGTAACTCCGAACGTGCAGAGGATTTCCTCAACACCCTCATCGATGTCTACAACGAGAGCTGGGTGCTCGACAACAATCAGGTGACCGTGAGCACCTCCAAGTTCATCGACGAGCGTCTGGCAATCATAGAGCGTGAGCTTGGCAATGTCGACAGCGACATCTCCTCGTACAAGAGCGCCCATATGATTCCCGACCCGGAGACTACCGCCAAGGCCTACATGGAACGCGCTGAAGTGGCCAACGCCCAGATTCTCGAGCTCAACAACCAGCTCGCCATGGCTCGCTACCTCAAGGACTATATTCAGCGCGACGCGGCCCACAACCATGTGCTCCCCGTGAACTCGGGCCTGAAGAGCTCATCCATAGAGAAGCAGATTGACGATTACAACGCGCTGATGCTGCAGCGCAACAACATAGTGACCAACAGCGGCGACAAGAACCCGCTGGTGCAGGACCTCGACAAGTCGCTGGCACCCATGCGTCGCGCAATAGTCGCTTCCATCGACAACCAGATAAGCTCTCTCAACGCCCAGATACAGGGCTACAGCGGCAGCGAGCGCAACAGCAACGCCCGCATTGCCTCAAGCCCCACGGAGGCCAAGTACCTCCTGTCCGTGGAACGTCAGCAGAAAGTCAAGGAGTCGCTTTACCTCTTCCTTCTCAAGAAGCGTGAGGAAAACGAGCTGTCGCAGGCTTTCACGGCTTACAACACCCGCGTGGTGACGCCTCCCCACGGAAATGCCGGTCCTACATGGCCGCATCCCAAGATGATTCTCGCCGTATCATTCATGCTCGGTCTCGCTTTCCCCGTGGTCGTGATCCTTATCCGTGAGAATTTCAATACCAAGGTGCGCGGCACTAACGACCTCAAGACCATCTCGGTGCCTTACATCGGCGAAATTCCCCTGTACAAGCCGGGCAGAAAGAGCGGCTCAAAGTCGAAGGCCTCCGATACCATTCTCGTGGAACCGAAGAACCGCAATATCGTCAACGAGGCTTTCCGCGTGGTGCGAACCAATGTGGAGCTGATGATGGACGACAAGGACCACAAGGTGATAATGGTGTCGTCGATAAATCCTGGCAGTGGCAAATCATTCATATTCATGAATCTGGCGGCCAGC
>CABUTY010000237.1 GCA_902494595.1 uncultured Porphyromonadaceae bacterium
AGCACCACGTAGAATTTATATTCCACATTCTTCAGCCAGTGGTCGGTGTTATAGGCAGGCACATCGACACCCTTGTCCCAGGAATCGGTCCATGGGTTCCATGCGTTCAGCACGTTGACCACATATTGCGAGCCGTTGTACTGATAGCTTACCAGCAGCGGAATCACGCGCCATACACCCTGCGCGTCATAACCGCAAGCCACCACCTTCTCGGTACCCTGGTTCTGGAAGTCGGTCTGATTGACCGACGGGCTCACCACAATCGTAGGCGAGTAGTTGTAGCCGTCATACCAGGGGCTCCCCCAGTAAGGAGCGGGAGGGCCGGGATTCCAGCCGAGACCGGCGTTTAGACCAGCGTTATATCCGGCATTGAAACCGCCGCCGAAGCCTCCGCCGGCCGGCTGATAACCGCCACCGCTGCCAGGCGCCGGCAGACTGTTCTGCGCCGACATCCCCGTAACACTCAGCAGCACCGCTGCCGCCGCAATTATCCCGCGTATTATCCTTTTCATAATATTTTCTTTTGAGATATAACACTCCAAAGAGCGGCCCGGTTCTGTGATACAAAAAAGAGCTGTTCCGGTTCATTTCTGTGATACAAAAAATTGTCTGAGTGTCTTGGCCTAAAACAATCTTGACTGTGGGAGCCGGGATTATTTGACGTAGAGGAATATGGGTGCGGATTCGCGGTTTAGGCGGTCAAGGGCGGTCACGGCGTAGGTGACGCCTTTCTCCGACTTGCCGATGCGTACCTTGTTGAAGGGGGTAACGGCCACGATGGCCTGGGAATTTTCGAGGTCCTGCTTTTCGCCGGGAAGGAACTCGTAGACCACATACCTGACGATATCGTCGGCCGACTGCCGGCGTGGCCTGTCAGCCGCCGGCCATGAAAGGAAGTCGTCGCCGTTCTCGCTGACCATGCTCACCTTTCCCACCTGTCGCGGGCCGTTGCCGGGCCCTTCGTAAACAGGAGGCAATGCCAGGGTGTTCTGGTACTTGGTGGCGAGCTGGTCGGCAGCCCCCTTGTAATTGCCGGTTACCCAATAACCGTGCCACCATATATTGCCACCCACATTTGGGAGCTGACGGCTGAGCTTCATCTTGGTGTCGAGCTCGTCGCGTTTGCCCCCCTGACTGTCGGGCATATCCATGGTGCGCTTCACATCCTGACCGATGTATACATCGACACCGGAGGCATTGTCGTTCCACCATTTCACGAGCTTACGGCTGGGAGCCGCCTGGGTATCGAGATTCCAGTAGAGCTGCGGCGCCAGATAGTCGATCCATCCGTTTTTGGCCCACAGGAGCACGTCGGCATACAGGTCATCGTAATTCTGCAGACCGCTGCTCTCGGAGCCCCTGGGGTCGCTCTTGCGGTTGCGCCATATGCCGAAGGGGCTGACGCCGAAACGCACCCACGGCTTCTTCTCCTTGATGGTCCTGTGCATCTGCTCTATGAGGAGGTCAACGTTATGGCGACGCCAGTCGTTGCGCGGCATACCGTTTCCGAACTTGCGGTAGCTCGCATCGTCGGGTATAGCCTTGCCGGGAGCGGGATATGGGTAGAAATAATCATCGATATGAATGGCATCCACATCGTAACGGTCGAGGATATCGCTGACCACGCGGCATATGAAATCGCGGTTCTCCTGATATGCCGGGTCGAAGAGTATCTGCCCGTTGTAGCGGAAGAAGCGTTCCGGAGTCTTGTTGCTCTGATGGGATGCGGGGAGTACTTCCTTTGCCGATGAAGTGACGCGGTAAGGGTTCAGCCAAGCATGGAACTCCATTCCGCGCTTATGCGCCTCGTTGATGGCGAACTCCATAGGGTCCCACTCGGGATTCGGGGCTTTGCCTCGGCGTCCTGTGAGCCATGCGCTCCAAGGCTCGAGATCCGACTTATAGACAGCGTCGGCGGTAGGACGCACCTGAAATATCACTGCGTTACAGCCCGCACGCTGCAGCTTGTCGAACTGGTCGACGATATACTGCTTGGCCTGTGCCGTAGTCTTGTTCTGCCACTGCGTCTGCCCTATCACGTGCAGCCATGCGCCGCGAAACTCGCGTTTGGGATTGTCATAAGCCATCGCCCCCATGGCTATTGCCACGGCGACTATCAGAGTCAATATGTTTTTCATAATGTTTCAACGGAAGATTCCCTTTCCGGGTTCAGCGTCTTTGCGGTGACGCCGATACCGAAGAGGGCATAATCATAATAAACGGGGTCGTCGGGTCGCAGGGAGCGCAGCACATCGGTAAGCATCTCCACCGACTTGCGGTCGTTGGCCTTTCGGTCGAGGATTCCGAGGCTGCGTGCCGTGTTACCCACATGGACGTCGAGAGGGATGTAGAGCTTCGCCTTAGGTATGGACTTCCAGATTCCCATATCGACGATGCCGTCGTCGCGTACAAGCCATCTGAGAGCCATATTGATTCTCTTGAGGGCTGTATGCTTTAAGTCGAGGGGAAGGCAGCGGGCGCAAGGGATACCGCCGTTGGTGTCGGTGAAAATGTTCTGCATAGCCTCCACGAGCCTCCATGCAGGGGCTTCGCAACCGCCGGCGCCGATACTGCAGCTGAAGTCGTCGAGGGTCGCCGCCCGGCTATAGATGCTCCGCAGCCCGCGGAGGTACTGCTGCAGATTACGCGCGAAGAAGGTACGGTGGATGTTCATGGCCGGGTCAAGATCCTCATACCCCTCCTCCATCACGAAGTCATAGGGCTGCCAGTCCATGAGGGAGAAAAGGCGCTCGGCGTCGCGGCATATCATGGTACGGTTTCCCCAGGCGATAGTGGCGCTGAGGAGGGCGGCAATCTCAATGTCCTGCTGGCGGGAGAATGTGCGTGGGAAACGCACGGGATCGTCGGCGATGAATGCGGGAGTGTTCATACGCGCGGCTTCCTCATCGAGGAGCCGCGCTATGTCGGCGGCGACACCCTTCATTTCAGGGAGTTGCTTTTCAGATTTCGCTCGGCATTCTCGAGCTCGCGGGCAATTTCGGGTCGCACGGTACGTAGCGTGGCCACAAATGCCGAGTCGAAAGCGGCGGCACTCTCGGCTTTGCCGGCCACCTGATATTTGCTCTGCCGGGCACGCACCTCCAGGAGATGCGACTGCAGCTCCATGGTGTCGCGCCAGGGACGGTTGACGAAAATCCTGGCGGCTTCGCGTCCCTCGATCTGCGCCGCCTCTATCTCGGCGGCACTCTCCTCGCTTTTCTGCTTGCCGCCGCACGACGCCGCGCCGGCAAGCAGCAGCAATGCCATCGCCGCCGGCGCTATCATGCTAACGTTTATCTTATATCTCTTAAACATCATTCTCCATACAAGGCATCCCACCAGCGGGGGTCGTCCTGCAGCCATTTGGCAAACCAGGCCATGATGGTGTTCTGCCATATCTGTTTGTTATCGAAGTCGGAAATCACATGGTTCTCGCCCTGCACTGTTACGAACTCCACCTCGCGGCCGAGGAGCTTCAGGGCGTTGAAGAGCTGTATGCTCTCGCCGATGGGCACGTTGGTATCCACGGTGCCGTGTAGGAGCAGAAGCGGGGTATGAATCTTGTCGGCGTTGAAGAGG
>CABUTY010000238.1 GCA_902494595.1 uncultured Porphyromonadaceae bacterium
CCTCGGCGCCGAGGCTCGGGCCTATCACGTTGTTGCTGACCACTTCCACCTTGGCCGACATCTTGCCGCTCTTGAGCACGTTGGCGAGGTCGTTGGCCTCCTCGAGGGTGAAGTTACCGGTGATCTGCGAGCTGCCGCCCGTAATCTCGTTGTTGACGTTCGGGAAGGAGTATACGTTGTTGTCGAGCACGATGGCTATGGCGCGACCCATGTTGTTGCGGGTGATTGTGGCCCATTCCTTGGCGCCGCGGTCGTTCATCTTCATGTTGACCATGTTGCCCTGGAGGTTGTCGTACTCAGAGGAAGCCTGCACCACGGCGTCACCCTCGAGAGCAGCCTCGCCTTTGAGGGCCACGAGCTCCCAGTAGGGGGTGGTGAGGTTGGAACCGTCATCTTTCTTGACGATGTTACCCTTGGCGTCGGTCACGGGAATCTCTGTGGGCTTCACCGTCCACATCAGAGTGAGGTCGGCGGGAAGGGTCTTTTTGGCTGTTTCGCCGTGCATCAGCGAGTCTACGAGAGCCTTGTTCTGAGGCGTCACCATACCGACCACGGGGCTTCCGCTGCGCTGCGGGCCGCCCAGAAGTGCGTAGAGGTTGGTGTGGTTCACGCTGTCTTCCTGGCTTATCAGCTGTGCCAGACGGCTCAGCTCGTTCTGAATCTCGTTGTAGTTGTAAACTTCGTAGAACTCGAGGTTGGCGCTTGATTTGAGCAGCTCGGTGACGCGCTCAGGCTCCTTGACGCCCGGGAGCTCGAGGAGCACCTGGCCGTTCTTGTCCTGGAGTTTCTGTATGTTGGGGCTTACCACACCGAACTGGTCGATACGTGTGCGGAAGATGTTGAAAGCGGCGTCTACCTGGCTCTGCACCTGCTTGTCGAGGGCCTCCACCACCTGCTCGTTGGTGGCGCCGCTCTTGAGCTCGCCGAGGAACTCACCTTCGCGAACGAAGAGACCCGACATGGCACCCGGCTGTATGAAGCTGGCCACCTTGGCGATGAAGCCGCTCTCGCTGCTCTTCACTCCCGCGGCCTCAGCCTTCGCTATGGCGTCGTTGATCTGCTTCAGCTGCGCCGGGCCCGACGCGTACTGACGCAATAAATCAGGTACCGATATCTCCAGGACGACGTTCATGCCACCCTTGAGGTCAAGGCCCATACCTACCTCCATCTTCCTTACCTGACCGTACGTGTACCACAGGTAGACTTTCTCCTTGTCGATGGAGTCGTTGAATTGTTTCAGGCTTTGCTTGTAGGCATCGCTCGTCTCGTCGTTGGTTTTAGACATCTGCTGCGCATATTCCTTCGCCTTTTTCTCGTAGTGGTTCGTCACGAACGAGAAGCTCAGGTAAAATCCGCATATCAAAACCAACAGAATCGCAATGGTGCTTATAAACCCTTTGTTCTGCATTTTGTGTTGGTTGTTATTTTTATTTGTTTATTTACAACAATCTATGGAGTCTCTGCACGCACTTTTCGGGGCAATGTATTGCACTTGCTCCCGGCCGGCCGCGCGGGGACTCTTTTTCAGCTTGCAAATATACCGCTTTTTTTTGAGCTTTTTGTTATTTAAGGTATAAATTTATCTGTGACCCCCTTTTTTTTAGTTCTTTTTATGTAATTTTGAACGTTGAATCAGGAGAAAAACATGAGTAGAAAGATAATAGGGTATATATTGACGATTGCCGCGGGGGTGCTTCTGTGCGGGTGTGCCAACATCGGAAATCCGAGTGGCGGCCCGCGCGACGAGGACCCTCCTTATCTCGTTGCCGCCAATCCCCCCGACGGCTCGCGAAACGTGGAACGCACCTCCATGACGCTGACTTTCAATGAGCTCGTCAATGTCAAGGATGCCTTCAACAAGGTGGTGGTGTCGCCCGCAGGCCGGCCTCCGAGAGTCACTTCCCTCGGGAAGAGGGTAACCGTCCGTTTCGACTCCCTGAAGCCCAACACCACCTATACCGTGGACTTCGCCGATGCCATCGAGGACAACAACGAGGCCAACAAGCTGCGTAATTTCGCCTACACCTTCTCCACGGGTGAGACTCTCGACTCGCTGCGCATCTCGGGTATGGTGCTCGGCGCTCGCGACCTCGAACCCCGTCCCGGCATTCTTGTGGGAGTGATTCCCGACATGCCGCCGGAAAAAATGAAGGAGGACTCCATATTTACCCGCATACCGCTGCTGCGTGTGGGAAAGGCCGACGACCGGGGCCGTTTCATAATACGCGGTCTGGCCCCCGGCGATTACCGCGTGTTCGCCCTCAAGGACAATGATGCCGATTTCCGATATAGCGCCGATACCGAGGAGATTGGCTTCTATCAGCTCCCCGTTACACCGGCCACAGAGTCGGTGACGGCTTTCGACACCACGTGGAACATCAAGACGGCGTCGGTTGACACCGTGGTGGAGCGTCTGAGGACGCGCTATCAGCCCAACGACCTGCTGATACGCTCTTTCGTGTCGCTGAAACGCACTCAGTATATAAGCCGTTACGAGCGCAACGATTCCAACCGGCTCTTTCTGAAGTTCAACGCTCCCCTGCAGGCGTTGCCTCCCATGCGTATCCTCGGCGACGACATGTCGGGGACGGTCACGGAGACACGCGCCGACCTCGATTCGCTCAACATATGGCTTCCCGAGCGACTGGCAGCACGCGACTCTCTCTTTATGGCCGTGGAATATATCAGAAGCGAGCGCGGTAAGGCTCCATATATGGTGACCGACACGCTCAAATTCATACGCAAACGTCTTCCCGTGCCCAAAAAGAAGAAAAAGGAGAGGAAAATATCGGCTGCCGATTCTCTGGCGCGTATCACCACCACTTTCCGCCTTCTTGGTGAGACGCCGCACGAGGTATGGCAGCCGCTGGAGATAGAGTCGGCCACGCCGCTGGCGCGTCTTGACACGACGGCGATACATCTAAGTGTATATAAGGACTCCGTATGGCGCCGTCTCGACAAAGGGGTGCGTGTATACGTGCCCGACACGCTGTCGCCGCGCCGGCTGGCAATCGACTATGCCTGGGACTATGGCGGCAAATACAGGCTGGAGACCGATTCGCTGGCCGGAACGGATATATATGGCCGTCCCACATTGCCGCTCGAAGGGGAGGTGACCGTACGCAATGCCGACCAGTACTGCAGCCTTGCCTTCAACGTGACGGGACTTGAGCCGGGGATGCCCGCCTTTGTGGAGCTTCTCGACTCTTCCGACAAGGTGGTGCGCACATCCGCCGTGGAGCAGGGAAGGGCTTTCTTCCCCTTCCTGACGGCCGGCAAGTATTATGCCCGCATCATCGAGGACTATAACGGCAACGGCGTTTATGATTCCGGCGACTTCGAGACGGGACGACAACCCGAGACCGCCTATTATTACCCCAAGGCGGTGAATATAAAGAAGAACTGGGACAAGGAAGAGAGCTGGGATGTATTCGCCATGGCCATCGACAGGCAGAAGCCTGAGGCAATTCTCAAGAACAAGCCTGAGGCATCCAAGAACCGCGCCCGCAAGAAGCAGAAGGAATACGACAGCGAGGAGGAGGAAGAACCCTTCGACCCCACTGCCAATCCCTTC
>CABUTY010000239.1 GCA_902494595.1 uncultured Porphyromonadaceae bacterium
GCGTCTTGTCAAGGAGATCCTTGAGTTCGGGGAGCTTGCCCACAGTGGAGACGGTGATGCGTTTCGGGCTCCATGCCAGCCCCCATTCGGCGGTAAGGATGTCGATAACCTTGCGCACCTCGCGGAAATTGTCGAGAGGCTCGCCCATGCCCATGAACACCACATTGGTCAGCGGCGCCATGGGGGTGTTTCCCGGTGCCGGAGCCGGCGGTATGCTGAGAATCTGGTTTATGATCTGCGCGGCCGAGAGCTGCTTGCGGAAGCCCATGCGGCCCGTGGCGCAGAAATAGCAGTTCATCTTGCAACCCGACTGGCTCGACACGCAGAGTGTGGCGCGTTCCTTGTCGGGGATATACACCGACTCCACAGTGCGCCCGTCGCCCACGCCGAAGAGGTATTTTACCGTACCGTCGTGCGACCGGGCACTCTTGACAGGCAATTCGCGGCCCGTGACATAATGCTCCGAAAGCCATTCCCGGTTCTTCTTGGAGATGTTGTTCATCTCGCTGAAGTCCGACACCTTCTTGTCGTATAGCCATTCGGCAAGCTGCCGGCCCACGAACTTAGGCATCCTGCCGCGGTAGGCCACATCCTGCAGTTCCTCGAGGCTCTTGCCTATCAGGGGTTCCTTTTCGCTTGTATCCATCTGGAATATTGCTGGGTTAGACTCGGGAGTCACTTGCTGACGTTGAAATCAACGGCACCTTTGTAATTGAGGATTTTATTGATCTGGTCGATGGCGTTCTTGGCCTGCGGGGTGTTAACCCTGTCGAGAATGGAGAGGGCGTTCTGATAGTCGCCTTTCTTGGCAGCGAGGATACCGCGGGCATAGTCGGCCTGGGGGTTACCCTGCACTCTGTCGAGGAAAGCCTGTGCGCCCACGAGGTCGCCGCGGTCGATTGCCGACATGGCGGCATTGATGTTGGCCACGGGATCCTTGGGATACATGCGCACGGCTACGTCAAAGACTTCGTTATATTCCTTCGTGCCCGGCTTGTAGCTCTGTGCAGCCAGAAAGAACTCGTTGAGGCTCAGGTTCTGCGGACGTGTCTTGAGCACACGGCGTATCTCGTCAATGTCGGTGTATTTGCGCACCTCGTAGTTAACCACGTAGTCAGTATGGCGCAACCCCGGGTATACATATTTGAGCAGGTAGGGGTATGTGTCGGGGAAGAGCTGGCGCAGACGGTCGTTGCGTTTCTCGATGGGATAGTCGGAGTCGATGAATTCTATGATCTGGTCCTTGTCGGCGAGCTCGCTCTTGGCCACAGCCTCGCGGAGGCCTTTCCAGTCCTCGGGCACCGAGCTTACGGAGAAGAGGTTCTCGGGGAACTCATACTGCTTGCGGACATATTCGCGGAGAGCCACGGTACGTCCTTCGGCAAGACGCACATTGTTGGCATAGGGGCCTTCGGGCGAAGCGTAGCCGCAGAGACTGATTTTCTTCACCTTGGCATCCTTGTTGTCGCGCACGGCGTCGATGGTGTCGAGAATCTTTTTAAGCTCCTCGGGATTGGTCATGTAGTCGGGGAAAATCTGGGTCTTGTTTACGGGGAAGTTGATGAAAGCCTGACCTTCGAGGTTGAAGAGCTTGGAGCTGACGGCGGCGGGCTGGATGTAGGTCATCTCGGGAGAGAAAACTGGCTTGGCGTAATCCATCACAGCCATGGGCACCATGGAGGTCTGCTCGTTACCGCAGCAGCCGGTGACGCATTCGAAGTCGAGGGTGGAATGCTCCATCCACGGCTCGTAGGCCACATCCTCGGAATAGTTTACGGTCTGCTTGCTGTTGCGCTTGTAAAGGTTGCGGACATCGCCGTCGCGCAGGTCATAATAGTAAGCGTTGCGGCCGGCGAAAGTCACAGAAGGCAGCTTCTTCTCGATGTTTCCGTTCTGCTGGCGTATCACCGGCGTGATGCGTACATCCTGGTTGTACTTTATATTGAAATCGCGGGGCACGAGGTCCATCACCACGCGGAGTGTCTGCTCCGTTGGACGCTGTACATCGAGGTTGCGCACCCGCAGGTCGTCGGAGGTCATGCCCATGGCACTTGTAGTCACCATGGCTGCAAGCCCTATGGTCATTATTATATTTTTCATGATATTTCTCTTTTAATTGGTGTCAGAAAAGGTATTCCACATTGACGGCCAGCTTTGTGGGGCCTACGTAGTTGTGATATCCGGAGTCGGTTTTAGCGCCGTCGGAGCATTTGTACTTGTCGTACTTGGTCCAGATCCATCCGATACCGATTTCGGCCTCGATGTTCCAGTGTTTGGCCACGGGCCATGCGTAGCCGTAGTTGAATCCGGCGCCGACGCCCCAGCCCTTGTAGCGGTGTGTGTTGAGGTCGCGGAAATCGTTGTTGAGGAACTTCGTCTTGAAGCCAATATGGCCGAAGTCGTATTCGCCGCCTATGGCGTTGATGGAGATGAAGTGGCCGGCGAAACGCTCGCAGAACCAGTAGCGCGGCTCTATCGTGGCGAACCAGTGCTTCCACTGATGGGGAGTGGTTTTGTCCTTACCCTTTATTTCCCAGTCGTTGTATTCGCCGGTGAGCTGCAGGGTCCATTTGGGAGCGAGACCAAACTCAAGCCCCAGGTTGGGACTCAGCAGAATGTCGTTGACAAGGTTGGTCTTGATGCCGACCACCTGCGCGGATGCCGTCCCGAGCCCTGCTGCTATCAGTACGGCCGCTAAAATCTGTCGAATCATATCTTTCTAATTTTGGGTTTACCGTTATGGGTTTAATATAAAACAAAATTCGGAGAGGATTGTATCATTCCTCCCCGAATGTTGTGGTTCAGGCGGTGAAATCAGTCACCGGCCTCGAATTTATAGATATTGTTCTTGTACTTGGCGTTCCCCTTGAGCATTCCGAAGAGGTCGGGGTTGACGAACTGATAGTACTGCTGGTCGTACTGCTGGTCGTTGAAGGGGAAGTTCTCGCGGCTTGCGCTCATCACCTGGTATACATAGATACCGTCCATGCCTTTGGCCACAATCACTTTCTTGTTGGCGGGCGTACCTGCGATTTTACCCATCACTTCAGGGTCGGCGACGCCGGGGTTCTGTCCGAAGCGGAACTGAGCCACATTCTGGGGCTGCACTCCCATAGCCTGAGCGGCGCTGGCAAGGCTCTGAGCCTTCTTGGAATAGGTGGCGGCAAGTTTGTCGCCGGCCTTCTCGCGGCGGATACGCTCGGTGAGATAGTCTTTCACATCCTTGGAGTCGGCGGGAGCGTAGTCATCGTAAGCATCGTTGACAGCGGCCACGTAGAGGATGGGAGCCGTGAGGCTTTCCGATTCGTAGATATGGCTCACGTCGCCTTTCTTGCCGTCAATCATCACCCAGCGCATCACCTGACGCGATTCGGGATAATACTGGTTCATGCCGGCGAAACGGGGCACGGCGGGTGTGGAGGCAGTCACCACGAAGTTCTGCATGTTGTAACCGGCTTTTGCGGCGTTTGCGGCGAACTTGGCGGCGGTATTGTTCTGGGCGAGGAATTTCTCAAGCTTAGTGCGCTCGGCGTTCATGGTGGTGGTGCTGGGGCCGAGCACGTAGGAAGC
>CABUTY010000240.1 GCA_902494595.1 uncultured Porphyromonadaceae bacterium
ACAGCCGCATCGAGAACTGCATCAATTATGCCACGGTGAGAGGCAACGACTACACCGGCGGCATAGTCGGCCAGCTCAATTCGTCGGGCAGCTCGGAGCTGCGGCAGCCCAACGACGTGAAATACAACATCAACGCTGGTCCGGTGTTCAGGGACTCACAGAAGTTTTTCGGTGCCATAGTCGCATTCTGCCCCACGGCCACGAAGAGCGAAATCGTGGGTAACTGCTGGGACAAGCAGATAGTGCTGATTCCCGGACTTGGCAACGACACCCGCGCCGGCATGGATGGAGTGGAGACAAGTGTCCTCACCTCCGGCACACCGCTTGAGGGGTACAGCGCCGAGGCATGGGATTTCAGCGCCGGTAAATATCCGGCGCCTAAGGCTGTGGGAGGCGTTGCGGCGATAGTTGCCGCCCGCGCCGCCGTCATGACTCTCCCGGCCGGCAAGACGGCCTGGAACATGCGTGGCATGACCGCTACACTCGCCAACGGCAACGGCCTGACATGGAAGCTCGCCAACAACGGCTTCACACTCGCCGGCGACAAACTCACCGGCCCCGACAACAATACGACTCTCGTGGCCGACACTCTGACCGTGGCAGCCGCCGAGACTGGTTTCAACAAACGCATCGCCGTGTTCTCACGCCAGCTCATGCCTCTGAAGGGTGCCGGTACTGCCGCCGACCCTTACATGATCAACAATCTCACCGACTGGCGCAACATGGCACGTTACACCGTTGAGGTCGAAGACTCGCTCACCGGCAAGTACCTCTCCCTCGGCGCTGGCCTTGACTTCTATGATGAGGAGTTCGTATCGCTCTCCGACAACGAGCAGTACCCCTTCAACGGCACATTCCTGGGCAACGGAAAGCTCATCGAGGGTATCGAGATAGAGAAAGCCGCAGGTTTCAACGGTGTCTTCGGCTTCACCGGCCCGAAGGCCGTGATCAAGGATGTCATTGTAGAGGGATCGGTATCGGTGATCGGTTCGGCGTTGACGGGTGCCTTTACCCCCACTTTCCACGGATTGATGGAGAACTGCGTCAACCAGATGTCGCTGACGAGCACCCACGACAACAAGAGCCAGGGCGGCAAGTATGTGGGCGGATTCGCCGGCAAGGCATTGGGCGAGGCCCGTTTCGTGAACTGTACCAACAAGGCGCTGATTTATGGCGAGAGCATCATCGGGGGTTTCGTGGGAGCGTGCGGCGACAGCAAGACGAAAATCTCTTTCGAGGGATGCGTCAACGCCGGTACGGTTGTAAGCCAGCCGCCAACATCGAGCACGGTGGCCACCGCCGGCTTCGTGGGCCAGGCTTATCCCGTGACCTTCGTAAACTGCGTCAACAAGGGTAAGGTCACGACCACCAAGCCCAGCCAGTGCGGCGGTATCGCCGGTTTCCTCGGCAAGCTCTTAACGGCCGCTGCCGTGACCGACAAGTATGTGTTCCACAACTGCCGCAACGAGGGCGAAATCTCCGGTTACAACAAGATAGGAGGCTTCACGGCCGAAATCAATTCCACGATAGTTGCGGGCAAAGGCATCATCGAGATGGACAGCTGCGTCAACAGCGGCAACATCAACGCCAGCCCAAATGCCACCACAGGCTCCAACATCGGCGGTCTTCTGGCAGAATATACAGCGGGAACGCGTATCACCGACTGCCGCAACACCGGTAATATCACGGCAGGCAAAGGCTCCAATATCGGCGGCATCGCCGGCGCCCTCGGCGGTAAAACAGCCACGGCCTCGTATCCCGTGAACATCACCAAGTGCAGCAACAGCGGTGCAATCAGTTCCAATGGGGGAAGCATCGGCGGCATCGTGGGCTATGCCAACGCCTACGTCATGATTGACAGCTGCTGCAACACCGACTCGGTGAGCGGAGCCTACGTCACCGGCGGCATCGCCGGCACTGTGTCGGCAGCGACCACAAAAATCAGCAACAGCTGGAACATAGGAGCCGTGACGGGCAACAACCGCCTTGGCGGTATCCTGGGCACGTGCACAACGGCCAAGGCTCCTATCACCGACTGCTGGAACGGCGGAAACATAACCTCCATATCCGAGAAAACAGACATCACGGGCAATGACGCCAATTATGCCGTAGGCGGTATCGCCGGCCTCGGAGCATCCGTATTCACACGATGCTTCAATGTGGGCACGCTCAAGGGTATGCAGCGCGTCGGCGGTATCGTGGGTACCCCCGCCAAGAACAATACCCAGCTCACCGACTGCTACAATGCCTCATATATCGACTGCCCGGCCGACTCTTGCGGCAACATCGTGGGCGTGAACCTCGAGAACAACGGCAAGATGTGGACAGCCACCAACAAGATCACCAACTGCGCCTATGTCACCGACTTCGGCAACAAGGCTGAGATGAGCGACAAGTCAAGCATCGGACTCCGCGCCGCTGAACTGTGCGCCCTCACCATGGGCGAGGGTGTGGTCAAGCCGGCTCCCGACTGCTACCCCATACCGGCCACGCTTGCCGGCAATGACGCCACACGCCTTTACGCCGCCGCCATCGTGCCCGGCGCCGACAACGACATATACTCCAAGATTTCCGCCGACTTCAACATCGGCGTTCCGCAGGGTGCCTCCTGGACATCTTCAAGCGATGTGCTGGAAATTTCAGGCAACCGCGCCCATTTCACCACTCCCTATAGCGGAGATATCACCCTTACCGGCAAGCTCGGCGAGTTCACCCGCACATTCCTCATCAATGCCAATGTGGTTACCGTGGGCATCGATGACATCCTCGATGATGATGATGACGAGACAACCGAATGGTACGACCTGCAGGGTCTGCGCGTCAACAACCCGCGCAAGGGTATCTATATCCGCGTCCGAAACGGCAAAGCCGAGAAAACGATTGTAGAGTGACATCTTACTGAATCTTTCATCGCAGAACGAGTCCCCGGACCTTCAGGTCGCGGGGACTTTTTTCATTCTCTTACCTGCTTTTCAGACTCGACGCCCTCCTCGCACTCTTGCCGGATTTACGGAATTTTCGTAACTTTGCATGTTTGGAAACAAGACAATACGACGGATGAAAATAGCAGTAGCAGGAACAGGATATGTAGGGTTGAGCATAGCGACCCTGTTGTCGCAGCACCATAGCGTGACGGCGGTGGATGTGGTGCCTGAGAAGGTGGAAATGCTCAACCGCCGTCAGTCGCCCATCAGTGATGAGTACGTCGAGAGATATCTGTCGGAGAAGGAGCTTGACCTGCGGGCGACACTGGACGGTGCCGAGGCATATCGCAACGCCGACTTCGTGGTGATTGCCGCCCCTACCAACTACGACCCCGTGAAGAACTATTTCGACACCCACTGCATCGAGGATGTGATAGATCTGGTGCTGAGTGTCAACCCCGAAGCCGTGATGGTCATAAAGTCGACGATACCGGTAGGCTACTGCGAGAGCATCTACCGGCGTTACGCCGAGAAAGGATTCGACGGGCTGAACCTGCTGTTTTTCCCGGAATTTCTGCGGGAGAGCAAGGCGCTTTACGACAATCTCTATCCGTCGCGCATCATAGGCGGGACCACTGCGCGT
>CABUTY010000241.1 GCA_902494595.1 uncultured Porphyromonadaceae bacterium
GCCATATAATGCTCGGCGAGATTTTCGAAAAGACCCTTGCGCACCTCCAGGTTGGGGATGCCGAGATGATAGAGGTCATAGTCCTCATACCCCTTGATGGTCAGGTAACCCGTCTGATATAGCAATGCCACAGGCTTGGTACGGGAAATGTCGCTTGCCGACAAAGTTCTTCCCTCCACCGTCTCCTGGAACATCTCGGGGAGGAAACCGCCTCCGCTCTGAATGCGGCGTATCAGAAACTCCGGCGTGCCGCTCTGGAACCAGTAGGCTCCGATTTTGCCCTCATCAATGGCCCATAGAAGACTGAACGGATTGTATATGTCCGGGCATTCCGATGTGAAATGATAGCCGTCGTAATTGGCCTTGAGCAAGCCAATGGCTCCTTCATAATCCGTACCTCTCTTCCTGGCAAGATTCTCTATGCCCTTACAGAAGTCAGCCCTCAGTTCATCCTCTGTGATGCCGCATATCGCGGCATATCTGTCATCGAGCGATATGTCGCGCAGGTTGTTGAGGCCGCTGAATATTGTCATCTTGCTGAAGCGGCTCACGTCCGTAAGCATCGTGAAACGGATGTACTGGTCAAGGTCTTTTATGTTGACATATATCGATTTCAAGAGCAGCCTGTGCGCCTCGCTGCGCTCCGGCTCGTGCATCGTCTCTATCAGTGGATTGTCGTACTCGTCGATGAGGATTACCACTGTCTGACCCGTGGCTTCGTAGGCTGCATGTATGATATTGCCGAAGCGCATGGAGAGGTTGGCGGTTTCAACCTCTATGCCATATTTCTTCTCCCATATGCGGAAATGATTGTCGAGAAGTTGCTCAAGGCCCTTTTCATCATTAGGATTGAATCTGGCCAGACTGAGTGTCAGCACCGGATGCACCGGCCATTCCGATTCGAGCCTTTCCATGGCCAGCCCCGTGAAGAGTTCCTTCTTCCCTTCGAAATAGGCCTGTATCGTCGACAGGAGCAGGCTTTTGCCGAAACGGCGGGGCCGCGACAGAAACACACAATTGCTGGAATTGACAAGATTATAGATGAGCTCAGTCTTATCAACATATAGATAACCCATCTCCCTGAGCTTTTCGAAGCTCTGGATGCCTATGGGATAACGTACGGGAATATTGGCCATAACAGAATCACATATTTCCCACAAATATAACACATTTTTCAGTCACGGCCAAAAGAGCGGGATAAAGGATTCCCTTTTTTTCGACGGGAGAATTTTTTGACGGGAGAACAGGAGAACAGGAGGGTCAGGTAGTTTTTTACCCTACTCTCCTGTTCTCCCGTTCTCCCGTCAAAAAATATCAGTGCTTATGTCGAAAAAGTAGGTTCTTTGGTCGGTTAGAGGAGGGATTGGTATACGACCATGTGGGCGTCGGCGGTGCGCTGCCAAGAGAAAAGGCTGGCGCGTTCGCGGCCAAGGGCGACGAGGCTGTCGCGGTAGGCGGTATCGTCAAGGATACGCGACATCGTTGCGGCAATGCTGTCGATGCTCTCCGGCTCGAAATAGGCGCCGGCATCCCCGGCAATTTCCGGGAAACAGCTCGCATCGGCAAGCGCTACAGGACACCCGTTGACCATAGCCTCCAGTATAGGCATCCCGAAGCCCTCGTACAACGACGGGAACACAAACATCTCGGCATCGCGGTAAAGCCTGTTGAGGGTCTCTTCAGAAGCCTCTACAACCTCCATCCTCTCCTCGATTCCCAGCTTGCGGAAGAACTCCCGCTCCTCAGCCGAGAAGCCATAGCGCGTGCACACCACCTTCAGCCCGGGATACTCAGGGGCCATGAGGGAGAAAGCTTCGGCAAACCGCCTGAAATTCTTGAACATGTGGCGCATACCCACAAAAAGGATATATGGATACTCGCATACGCGCTCACCTGTGGCGTAATAAGGCGCGTCTATTCCATGATGTATTACTGTCACCTTGGCCGGGTCCACGAAGCTGAAATATTCCAGCAGGTCCTTGCGCGTGTTCTCGCTGACGGCCACGACATGGTCGGCACGTCGCAGCGACCTGGTCTGCAGCCGGATCATACGCTCGTTTCTGTTGAGCCCCGTGAGAAAATTCACGTCGTGATACGTGGTCACCATAGGCTTCCGCAGGAAAGGGTCGGAATAATAATGGAAGTTGGTCTGATGGAACACATCGAAATCGTTCCTGACTATATCCACGATACTTGCCGGCATCCCCAGATAATTGAGAATCCTCCCTTTGCCGGGGAATTCGCGCTTTATGGGGAAGGGATGTGTGCGTGCCAGACGGAACTCCTCAAGATAATGGTTGTCGGAGAAGGCGTTGGCAATCTTCCAGCTGCCGGCAGGCATCCGGCGTATCACCTCTGCGAAATATTTCGACACGCCCCCATATCTCTGCTGCGCGAATATCTGATGGTCAAATAGCACTTTCATAGCGGTAGCGTTAGCATAATCAACTCTTCCTGTTGGTCTGCTTCAGAGCCTTGCGGGCCTGGGTGGCCGATGTCTTGTACGACACCTTGTCCCAAAGGATGTTCTGGTACTGGGCACCCGGCGCAGAACCGGTGGCATATACCTTCATCACAACCAGAAGTGCTATCGCATATCTCATCACCTTGCGATACTTGTAGCGCAGCGACAGTACCTTGGGATAGAGTATCCAGTAAGAATAGATGAACAGGTAGGGTATACGGTCCACAAACACCTCCACTTCATAGAAGATGGTGATTGAGATATAATATAAGAAATAGGAATTGTAGAAGAAATTGTTTCGCTTGTCGGCCTTGACAAGTCTGCCGCGCAGGAGTGTGAAGAGCACTATGGCGAAGAGTCGTTCCAGATAGCCGAACGACAGACCGTATTCCTGTTTTTCCGCCACATAACCCGAAATCTTCTCATACATCTCCAGGTTCTGTATGAAGGGTACGTATGAAATCACGTTGCTCACGATATGAATCTGGGCCAGGAAAATGAGGTTGCTCACAATAACCATGGTCCATATGAAATAATTGTTGAGCTTCAGATTGAATATGAAATATAGCGGCAGATAGAGTATCGACGAGTTGTGGAACATCATGCCGAGAAGATTCAGCAGCATGTAAGGCCATATTTTCCTGTCGAGGAGAAAAGGCACCGACAGGAGGAAACAGTCGAGACCCTTGACGTTGCGGTAGAGATTGAACTCAATGAGCAGACCGTTGAATGCGAAGAAGAATATCAGGGCGAGAATTACCGATGGTGAGTATTTTCTGAAGAACCAGAAAAGTACCGCCATATCGATGAGCGTGTTGATGAACACCCAGCCGTAATAGTCGAAACCGAGGGTCTTTATCAGCGAGGAGTATATGAAGAAAGCCGGCTCCACCGCATACATCCCCGTAAAGTTGTTGAAGAACGTGTCCAGCGTGGGCATGTGGTTGTAACGCGGATAATAGAGGATGAAGTCCGACATGATATGCCCGCGCAGCCCTATGAACACCAGGATGAGCAGAAAAGCCGCCCATATGGCATATTTCGGCTTTACATACTTGATTTTCCTCTGCTCGCCCAGATAGAGGATGAACAGAAGGAAGA
>CABUTY010000242.1 GCA_902494595.1 uncultured Porphyromonadaceae bacterium
GTCTTCTCGCCGTTCTCCGCAAAATTGGCGGTGCAGAAGAAGGTGGCTTTCACGCCGTGACGTTCCAGGATGTCGAGGATGCGGTTGGCGCCATACTCCGATATCTTCATGGAGTCGTCAAGGGATATGTCGACGCCGCGCTCGCGCGGAACGTCGAATTCCTCAGTGTCGAAACTCAGCAGTACCTTGTCCATCATGCGTTGAGTTTTTCCTCAGACTGCTTTTCCCTGGCGGCGCCCAGCTGTGCGCGGTGTGAGGCGAAGGCCGCCTGCTCCGCTACCGGCAACGGCAGTGTCGACGAGTCCTGTCGGTGATATACCTTGCCATCCTTCATGCGCACCATCACCGGGAAGGGCTCCACTACCACGCGGCATATCTGTTTGTCTCCCAGTGTGTCGAAGCTAAGATGTACATAGTCGGTCACCGGACGCCCGTCGAACGTCTGACCAATGTGCGTGCGCAGGAAGTAATGGAAATGAAGCGCGAACTTGTCCTGTATGTCGCGCAGGTCGTACTTGTCGGAGTTGTTGTTGAGGAACCGGAAGTCGTTGTCAAGACCCATGGGGAATCCCTGGTTGTTGACGCCGAGGTATATTGTGCCGCCGTTGTGGTTCATCATGCCGGCCACCACCTCCATGATTTCGCGGCCCTGACGACGGTCGTCGGCATGCATGTTGTTGTCGGCGGGATAGATGATCGACTGCTTGAACTCGTTGCGTTCGTCCTCCTGCACCTTGAGGCATTCCACATCGATTTCTTCGGGCTGCGGCAGGCGCAGCAGGTCGTAGATGCCTTTCATGATTTCTGTGCGGGCGGCATTGAGGCCCATGCCCCATATCTGGTTGTAGGCGATCACGAGACGGCGTACCTTCGTCTGGATGGTGTCGGCGGGGTAGGTGGCCGGCGGAAGCGTGTCCGGGTTGTCGATGCCCGAGAGTATGCGCAGTATTTCCAGACAGTTGTCGAGCGAGAGGTCCTTGTGCACGAGCGTGCGGCACTCCTCTTCAAGCTGCTCGAGGGTCTTGAGGTTCACGCTGCTGTTGATGGCGAAATTGCCCAGTTCCTCGAGGATGCCCAGCTTGGCCTCTATCACGGTCTTAATCCTGGCGCTTTCCACGATGTCGGCCATGAGGAGGGCGCGCCACAACAGGGCGTATCTGCGTGCCAGCGGTATGGTGCCGATGGCCGACAGCCTGTTGACCATACGCATCAGCCAATAGGTGTCGGTGCCGTTCATCGATATGTAGTTGGTGGTGTCCACGGGTACCGCGGTGCTGTCGTCGTCGGAGTCGTCGGCCTCGTAGGTACCTGCTGCCACTGCCTGCACCACGCTCCCGAATATCGATTCCATCGAGAGCACGTCGCCGTCGTCGGCGGTCTCCGGGTTGATGTAGGCCTGGTACGACGCCTTTACGAAGAGGTTGTCGTTATTGGAGGCCACATTCTCTATGCGTGCCACGAGAATGTCGCCGCGGCATGGCAGGAAATCGCTGCCGCGAGGCATCCACACAACCATCGGATAGCCGTTCTCACTGAGTGCGAAATAGCCGCTCCCCTCCTTGTATACGCCCGTCACTATGCAGCGCACGTCGTTCTCTATGTCATGGTCGAGGTTAGCCTTCTGCAGACAGTGGGCGTTGACGTTGCTGCGCATGCTGAAGAGATAGTTGCCGTCGCGGAGTATGCCTCGCACTGTCACATCGAAGAGCAGGGGTACGCCGTCGCGCATGAACTGCGGGTATTCGCAGTGCACGTCGTATGCCACTATGTCGTGGACGCCCATGAGGCCGCGGCCCTTGTAGGCAGGGTCTACTATGACGCAGTCGAAGAGGTTGTTGTCGACTTGTCGCACCACTCTGATGGTGGTATGGTCGCCTTCTTCGAGGCGCAGGTCGCTGAATGTCTGTACCTGGGGCTTGTCGTCGACTTCGAGGATGGCGCGCTCGAGACGTTTCATGTATTTCGACTGTTCGGCGGGGTTCTCGTCGTCGGTGCCGTTGTTGAGGCCCGTTATCCTGCGCGAGGCGTATATCTCGCAGGCCATTCCGGGCGACAGCTCGTAGGTGGATATTTTCTTGAGGCTCTCGACGTTGGTCGAGGAGCGTATGCCGAGCACGCCGTCGCTGACGGTGATGCAATGGCTGTTGTTCTCGAAGAGGGCGGTGGCGTCGCGAAGGTCTCCTTTCTCGAAGGGCTGGTTGAGATAGGCGTAGCATAGCCGCTGGGCATCGCCGAGGTCCGACCATGAGAACTCCGGCTTGGCTTTCACAAGACCCGCGAAGCTCAGCAACGCCTTGCGGGGGAGCTCGTTGTCGCTGCTGTTGATAAGCATGGCGGCGCATGAGTAGAGGAGACCGCGGCGGCGCTCTATGTCGCGATTGCCCGTGGAGCCGTAGAGAAGCTGCTCGGTGGCCATGGCCCGGATGAGAAGTCGCAGCTCCTCCCGGTCGGCATACGTGATATAGTCCTGACGGCTCGTGATGTACACGCGCAGAAGCTGCAGCACGCCATGCCGGAAGTACTGCATGAACATCGTGTTGCCATGATGCTCGCTCACTATGTCGATGAGTCGGGAGATATATGGGCGCACGTCGACGGCCTCGAGGGTGATCATGGCGTTGAGGGTTCGCACCTTCTGTTCGGGGCGGTAGAAGCGGGCCGACTTCTCGAGGCTGCCGAGGATGGCGTTGAGGACGCTGTCGGCTTCATGGGCGCGTATCATGTTGTAGACGGCGCGGTAGTCGGCGGCATTCTGCGCCACGGCCTCCAGTCGCTGCTGCACGTTGGTCTGCTGGTCGGCAGGCAGCAACGATACATAGTCGCTGCGTTCTATCAGTGCCACAGCCAGAAGCTCAAGGCCGCGCAGCACATATTCCTTGGTAAGCTCCCGGCGACGTATCAGGTCGACGCACCACGCCAGACATTCCTCAAGGAATTTTATCACCCATCGGCTGTCGCCATCTTCCAGGAGCTTGGCGGCACCGCCGAGGGTGTCGGAGGCAAGCATCCTCTGCAGAATGCCGGAGTTGCGCAGATAGCGCCCCTCGGGGAGAGCCGCAACATCTTCCGGACGGAACAGATTGTCCTCCCGTCGCGCTTCCATGACAGGCGTAAGCTCCAGGCGGTCCTCCAGTATCTGGTCGATGCGGCAGCGTATCCTGTCGAAGCGTTTGAACGGTGTCTTGCCAATCTTTACGTTCTTGTAGGTGACATCGTTGATTTCATCGCGCAGCGTGCATTTACCCAGACGTATGTCGGAATTGATATAGAAGGTATATTCCTCGCCCGGCTTGTAGAGCTGCGCGGCCACGGAATAGGGATCCTGCTCCAGTCGTGTGCCGTTGTATATGCAGGTGATGCGTTCCGGCTTCTGTTTCTGAAAGTCGAAGGCCACGATACGGTACTCCTGCGTCGATGCCGCATCCGGTAATATGAATATCAGCCGGTTGCTGCTGTCGCGACCTATGTTAAACTGCTTCTCCGTGAATACATACTTCTTTCCTTTTTCAAATTTCATAAGGGTGGTATATTATAGGTTTAGTGGAA
>CABUTY010000243.1 GCA_902494595.1 uncultured Porphyromonadaceae bacterium
CCTCCGACTTGGAATAGTCGGAGCATCCCCAGCTTCCCAGCATCACCGCGATTGTCAGCAGTATGACTCGTATTTGTCTGTACATCTTCTGGTAGTTTGTACCGGCTTAATAGGCTAAGACGGAGATTTTGTTGTCGTTGACGTCGGCAATGCCGCCGTTGATTTCCATATCATGGCTTTCGCCGTCGGGCGTAAGGTAATGCACCGGACCCTTTACGAGCACCGATATCAGCGGTGCATGGTTGCGGAGCACCGTGAACGAACCGAGTTTTCCCGGCAACGTCACCAGCGTGACTTCGCCGGTGAAGGTCACTTCATGTGCCGATATTATCTCAAGGGTCATATGCCGTATTATTTAACCTCTTCGAGGAGTTTGTTACCTTTGGCAATAGCGTCGTCGATTGTACCCACGTTGAGGAAAGCCTGCTCCGGCAGGTGGTCAAGTTCGCCCGAGAGAATCATCTTGAATCCTCTGATGGTTTCAGCCAGCGGCACCATCACGCCCGGGAGTCCTGTGAACTGTTCGGCCACGAAGAAGGGCTGCGAGAGGAAACGCTGTGCGCGGCGTGCTCGTGCCACGACACGCTTGTCCTCGTCGCTGAGCTCGTCGACACCCAGAATGGCGATGATGTCCTGGAGCTCGTTGTACTTCTGCAGGAGCTGCTTCACGGCCTGGGCTGTGTTGTAATGGTCCTCACCAACGATATTCGGGTCGAGGATTCGCGATGTCGAGTCGAGAGGGTCTACCGCAGGGTAGATACCAAGCTCGGAAATCTTTCTGTTGAGCACCGTGGTGGCGTCGAGGAACGAGAATGTCGTGGCGGGCGCCGGGTCGGTAAGGTCGTCGGCCGGCACATAGATGGCCTGCACCGAGGTGATGGATCCTTGTTTTGTGGAAGTTATACGCTCCTGGAGGGCTCCCATCTCCGATGCCAGCGTAGGCTGATAACCCACGGCCGACGGCATACGGCCCAGAAGCGCCGACACTTCGGATCCTGCCTGTGTGAAACGGAAGATGTTGTCGATGAAGAGAAGCACATCCTTTGCACCGCCTTCCTGATCGCGGAACTGTTCGGCGACGGTAAGACCCGACAGGGCCACACGCAGACGTGCACCCGGCGGCTCATTCATCTGACCGAACACAAGTGTACACTGGGAATTCTTGAGCGACTCTTCGTCAACATCGGAGAGATTCCACTCCCCTTTCTCCATTCCCTCTTCGAATTTCTTGCCATATTTGATGACACCACTCTCGATCATCTCACGCAGAAGGTCGTTACCCTCGCGGGTACGCTCTCCTACGCCCGTGAATACCGAGAAACCGCTGTGTCCCTTGGCGATATTGTGGATGAGCTCCATGATAAGCACGGTCTTGCCTACGCCGGCGCCACCGAACAAGCCGATTTTGCCACCCTTCGAATAAGGCTCCAGCAGGTCAATCACCTTGATACCGGTGAAGAGCACCTCCTGGGAGATGGCGAGGTCGTCAAACTCGGGAGCCGGCTGATGGATGCCGCGCAGGTTGTCGCGGTTAAGCTCGCCAAGCATGTCGATTGACTCGCCGATCACGTTGAGCAACCGTCCCTTGACCTGGGAACCGGTGGGCACCGCTATAGGACGCCCCAGATTCTGTACCTTCACTCCGCGGCGTACACCGTCGGTGCTCTCCATGGCCACACACCGCGCGATATCCTCGCCGATATGCTGCTCCACTTCAAGTATCAGCTCCTCGCCGTTGTCGCGAAGAACCTTCAGTGCTGTGTAGATGGGTGGCATCTGTTCCTTGCCCCCCTCGAATGAAACGTCGATTACCGGGCCTATCACCTGGACAACCGTGCCTATATTCTCGCTCATATCTTTTGTGTTTCTAATTTTCGATTAATTATGACTCTCCACCGGTCAGAAATGCCATCCGAAAGCCACGAACACTGCCATCAGCAGCAGATTGGCCAACGCGAAAGGCATGAGGTATTTCCATTCGAACGCTATCAGCTGGTCGATACGCACACGCGGGAACGTCCACTTGAACCATATGATCACGTAGCTTATGAAGAAGGCCTTTGCGAGGAACCACACAATGCCGGGGATATAATTCATGATATCGTTGAAGCCGTCCCAGCCGGGAATATGCAGCGGCATCCATCCTCCCAGGAACATCAGGCTGGCTATACCCGACACGATGAACAGGTTGAGGTATTCGGCAAGATAGAAGAAACCGAAATGAATACCGGAATACTCTGTATGGTAACCGGCGGTAAGCTCATGTTCGGCCTCGGGGAGGTCGAAGGGTCCGCGGTTGGTCTCGGCGGTGGCTGCCACTATATATATCAGGAAGGCGATGATGGCGGGCACATGACCTTTGAAGATGAACCATGCGTCGGTCTGCGCCGTCACCAGATCGCTGATTTTCATGGGGTGTATGTCGGGGTTGCTGCCGGCGAGCACCACTATGGCCATCAGGGCGAGACCCAGCGAAATCTCATAGCTTATCATCTGGGCGCCGCTACGCATGGCGCCGATAAGGGTATACTTGTTATTGGAGGCCCAGCCTGCCAGCAATATGCCCAGCACGCCTACGGAGCTGACCGCCAGCACGAAGAAGATGCCTATATTCCAGTCGATGATCTGCAGCCCGTTGCCCCCCGGCAGACATGCCAGCATCACCACCGACGCCGTAATCACCAGATAAGGGGCAAGCTTGAAGAGGAACCGGTCCGTACCCTTGAGGCATATCAGCTCCTTGATGAGTATCTTGAACATGTCGGCGAAGACCTGCAGCAGACCCCACGGGCCTACGCGCATGGGTCCCAGTCGACACTGGAAATAGGCGCAAAGTTTTCGCTCGTACAATATATAGAACAGCGCCAGCACCGTGTAGGTGAGCAGTATCAGCACACCGATTATTACGCATTCTATGAGGACTGCCAGCCAGTCGGCCATGCCGAGGCCCAGCAACCAGTCATTGAAGCACGCTGTCCATTTGCCAAAGTCAAACATATCTTGTCTCGTTGTTATTGTCTAAACTTAATTAACGGTCGATATCGGGAATCACGAAGTCGAGAGCGGCGCCGATGGTTATAAGGTCGGCGATCATATACCCCGAGCATGTGAGGTCCATGACACCCACGAGGTTGAAGCAGGGGCTCTGGAAATGCACCCTGTACGGATTCTTGGAGCCGTCGCTCTCGATATATACTCCGAAAGCGCCTCTTGAGGCCTCCACCTGCTGGTACCAGCGGCCTGCCGGCAGCTTGATGAGCTTCGGAACCTGTGCCCGGATATCTCCCTCAGGTATGTTGTCGACAAGCTGCTCCAGAATGCGGCAGCTCTGCTCTATCTCCTTCATCCTCACCATGTAGCGGCTGTAGGAGTCGCAGCCGTCAAGAAGCACCTCGTCGAAGTCGAGCTCCGAATATATGCTATAAGGATGTTTCTTGCGGGTATCGTTGCTCCAGTTGCTGCCGCGGCCGCTCGGGCCGGTGATGTCGTAGTTTATGGCATCCTCCTTGCTGAGGTGTCCCACGCCTACCAACCGGTTGC
>CABUTY010000244.1 GCA_902494595.1 uncultured Porphyromonadaceae bacterium
CGGCGGCGGATTTTAAGATTCTTTAGGCTTACGCTGCAAAACTGCGGCAGTGAGGAATTCTAATTTTGCACTATAAATTAAACGGATAAGGATATGGAAACAAGAATGAATTCAGAGAGCAAGGGTTATGGTGGCGGACTGCATATCCGAGTCACGGAGAATGTCACGGGTATGCATGTGATGAGTTCGGTACAGGAGCGGCGGATACGTTCCGGGTCGGGCACGTCGCATCCCATAACCTATGGAGATGAAATCAGGGTTACCTTCAACATGACGGGACGTCAGCCGATGATATTCACGAGTCGAGAGCTGCGCGACATGACGGAGGTTCTTGGGGAGGTTCGGCGTCGCACCCGAGGTCTTGAGGGGCTGGGGCACCTGTGGATATCGAATATCACGGAGGGGTGGAAGCTGTCGCGGCCGCTGCGGCTTGCGTCGATATCCCTGTTGCGTGGTTTCGGGAATGTCTACGCCACAGAGCCTGCCATGTCACGCGCCACGCGTGCCATCATGCCCTGGGACACTCATTGACGCTTAAGGATTGAGCAGGTCCTTGTTGTAGTAATCGAGGATATCGTTGGCGGCCTGCAGGGCCTGGACGGCGCGGCTGTCGGGGTTGAGGCGTATGGCCTCGAGATAGTCGTTGATGGCCTTGGCGCGGTGTCCGGCGCTCCAATGCTTCATGCCGCGCAGCAGATAGGCCTCGTCATCGTCGCTATGGCCGGCGATGTAGTCGCTGATTCGGGATATGGCGGTGTCCGTGTCGATGCCGCGGAGACTGTCGCGAAGTTCCTGGATGGTCATGGTGTCTTGTTGATAGGGGTTTATGATAAAGGCAAAAATCATACGCATAGGTCAGTGCGCTGCGCGCTGATTTGCCTGTCGAGGAAGATGGAGGCGAGGGTGTTGAATTTATCGGGGTTTTCGGTGGTGAGGAATCGGGTCACGCCGTTTCTGGAGCAGCGTGAGTCGATTTCGGGATGCCGGCGCAGGTAATCCTTGAGGCTTTTGGCCACGATACCGCCCTGCGGCACCACCCTGATACCTTCGGGGGCATATTGCCTGATTTTCGGGAGGAGTATGGGGTAGTGGGTGCATCCAAGGAGGAGCGTGTCAATCAGGGGGTCGGCTTCAAGGAGCTGGCTGATATATTTGTTGACAAACCAGTCGGCTCCGTCGCCATGCGCCTCGCCGGATTCGACAATCGGCACCCACATGGGACAAGCCATTTCAGTGAGGGTTATGTCGGGCTGAATCTTGCCGATTTCGAGGGCATAGCTGTGGCTGTTGACGGTACCCGGGGTTGCGAGGAGGCCGACATGCCGCGATCGGGTGATGTTGCCAACTTCCTCAACGGTAGGACGAATCACGCCGAGCACTCGTCGGTCGGGCCAGTGGCGGGGGAGCACTTCCTGCTGTATGGTGCGCAGGGCTTTGGCGGAGGCGGTGTTGCAGGCTAATATCACTAACGGACACCCCTGACGGAAAAGATGCTCCACGGCCTGGCGAGTGAACTCATAAACCACATCGAACGATCTTGTGCCGTAAGGTGCCCGGGCGTTGTCGCCAAGGTATAGCCAGTCGTAACCGGGCATCGCGGCCTGGAACTGACGAAGTATCGTCAGACCTCCGTAACCCGAGTCAAATACTCCAATCATTGTGTGAAAGGGTCTGAATCACGCGGAGGCCGGGACACATCCCGGCCTCCGTATATGATGGTGGATGGAATTCAATTTACTTGAGGCCGAGCTTAGCCTTGACCTGAGCGGTGAGATCCACAACAGGGGCAGCGTAATAGAAGGTAAGCTGGGGGTTGTTGTCCTGAATCAGGGAGTAGCCGCCTTCTTTACCTACAGTCTCGATGGCGCCCTTGAGTTTCTGGAAGATGGGGCCCATCAGTTCGGCCTGCATTCTGGAGAGGTCCTGCTGGGCATTTTCCTGGAAAGTGGCTATTTTCTGCTGGCAGGCTTCGATTTCGCGGGTCTTGCGGTCTTTGATAGCCTGGAGCTCATCCTGCTTCATGGCCTGGAAATCGTCGACGAGGCGCTTGAACTCTTCCTGCAGTTTGGCGAACTCAGCCTGGTATTTCTGGCTGGCTTCGTTGACTTTGGTCTGTGCCTGAGTGGTCTCGGGCATGGCCTGAATGATGGCGCCGGAGTCTACAAGACCTATTTTCAGGGCTGACTGCGCCTGTGCTCCCACAAACGGTATGGCCAACGCTATGGCCAATACAATCTTCTTTAACATATTTATTATTGTTTGATTTATTTATTTAGAATATCCGAGTTTGGCGAGAACATCGTTGCTGACGTCGATACGGGGAGAAGCGAAAACGATGCTCTGCGAGCTTGCGCGGTCGAAGATGGTCTGGTACCCTTTTTCCTCGGCCACGGCCTTGACGGCGTTGTATACGTCTTCCTGTATAGGCTTCATGAGCGACTGGCGTTTCTTGTAAAGCTCGCCTTCAGGTCCGAAGTACTTATGACGCAGGTCCTTGGCCTCGTTCTCCTTGGCCACTATCTCCTCCTCGCGTTTTTTCTTCTGGTCGTCGGTGAGGAACACCATGTCGGCTTCATAGTTCTTGTACATTGTCTCGGCTTCTTTGGAAACCTCGTTGACCTCCTTCTGCCAGCGTTGCGACACCTGGTTGAGCTGTTCGTTGGCCATCTCGTAGGCCGGAACATTGCGGAGGATGTACTGCATGTCGACGAGTGCGAATTTCTGTGCCGAGGCGCCTGCCGCCATGGTCAGCGCCATGATTATTGCCAATGCTATTTTTTTCATGTTCTTGCAATTTTTTTGTTGATTATGACATAGGGCGTGTCTGATAGTTTAACATATCTGCATTAAGAAATGTTAGAACTCCTGGCCGAGCACGAAGTGAATCTGGCTGCCGCCACGCTGTCCCCAGACCTTGTCGAAACCATATGCCCAGTCGATTCCGAGGAAGCCGAGTACGGAGAGATATACGCGGGCGCCGACACCTGCGGAGCGTTTGAGGTCGAAGGGCGAGAAGTTCTTCACCGACGTCCAGCAGTTACCGGCCTCCACGAAAGCGAGGGCGTAGATGGTGGTGGTGGGCTGCAGCAGGAAGGGGAAGTGCAGCTCGAAGGTGAACTTGCTGTAAGCGTAACCTTCGTAGAAGTTGGGGGTGAACTGGCCGTTCTCGTAACCGCGCATACCTATGGTTTCGGTGGCGTAGGTATTACCGCCGGTCATGCCGTCGCCGCCGAAGTAGTAGGTCTCGAAGGGCGTGGAGAGGTATTTGTTCCAGGAACCGATGAGACCGAAGTCGGCGCGAGCCATCAGCACGAGGGTCCATTTGCCGTCGGGGTCGGTGAGGGGCGTGAAGGTCTTGGCCTTGAAGCTGAGCTTCCAGTATTCAATCCAGCGGTACAGCTGGTCAGTGGCACGCTGTCGCTGCTCGTCGGTGTATTTGTTGTTGCCGGCGATTTCGGAGAGGCTCTTCCAGTCTTTCTTGCCGAAGAGGCTTGCCGGGGGCGTGCAGGTGAAGTTGAGGCTGAAGC
>CABUTY010000245.1 GCA_902494595.1 uncultured Porphyromonadaceae bacterium
AAGCCAAGTGACGTGTACGTAAACAGTATGCACAGAGAAAAATCAGCGATATAATCCCATAGCGACATATCGGGATTTTGGCTTGAAGTGGTATCGTCCAGCACAAGCCAGAGTATCAGGTACAGAATATAGGAGACGACCGAAAGCAGCAGCCCGTCTCTCCAGTTCATTATTTTGCAGCTCAGTCTTACCATCTGTCAATGACTTTATTAGAGCAAAGTTACTCATTTTTCCGCAAAGGTATATAATGTGGCCGGAGCCTCATAGTGAAAAGTAGTCGAGCCGGACAAATCACTGGTTGAAGCGGACAAAACAACAAATGAAGCGGACAAGGAGATTTGAGTGCCGGTTCAACTGCCGAATTGTCCGCTTCATCGCCTATTTTGCCCGACTCATGCAGTTTATTCTTTTATGCAGTATAACAGAAGGATAATTTTGCACCGCCAAAAGAATAGCATCATGACTACAACAATAACAACTGAACGGCTCTGTCTGCGTCCCTTCATGGAAAAGGATGCGGCGACATTGCTCACATATCTCGGGAATCCCCGTGTAAACTGCTTCAAAGACCAGCAGCTGTCTGCAACGGAGGACGCATTGCGCTATATCGCCGAAAGACAAAAGGACAATCTCTGCCTTGCTATTTGCCTCAAAGGGACAGATGAGCTTATCGGAGAACTGTTCGCAGAGAAAGAGGAACCCGACACATTTGGGATCGGCTGGCATATAAATCAGCTTTTCGAGGGTAAGGGATATGCCTATGAAGCTGCGAGCGCCTTCATATCATGGCTTTTCGACTGTAAAGGCGCACGCCGGGTATATGGATATATAGAGAGCGACAATATACGCTCTCAAAATCTATGTAAACGTCTGGGTATGCGGTATGAAGGATGTTTCAAGGAGTTTATTTCCTTTGTCAACAATCCTGACGGGACCCCAAGGTATGAGGACACCTGTGTTTATGCCGTCCTGAAAAATGAATGGTCAAAAAACTAATCATCATTACGCAATGAATATACTTAATACCATAAAAGTGGCTGTCTTGTCGGGCGTTTGCGTCATGCAACTGACCGGCTGCAAACAATCGAAAGAGGAAACGGAATCAGCGCAGTCATTGCCTGTGCTGACAGTATCAGAACAACCGGTGGAACTTACCGAGACTTTCTCGGCCTCCATCCGTGGACGGCAGGATGTGGATATTATCCCACAGGTTTCGGGCCGCATAACTCGCCTGTGTGTGAAAGAGGGCGAGAGAGTGAGACGCGGACAGGTACTTGCCATCATCGACCAAGTACCGTATCAGGCCGCATTGCGCACGGCAGTCGCCAATGTAAGTGCTGCGAAAGCAAGAGTCGAGACAGCCCGCATCGAACTGAACGGGAAACAATCTCTGTTTGATGAAAAAGTGATTTCCGATTATGAGCTTTCTGTCGCACGCAATCAATTAGCTGTGGCACAGGCTGAATTAGAGCAGGCGAAAGCTCATGAAGCAGATGCACGCAACAATCTGTCATACACACAAATCAAAAGTCCGAGCGACGGTGTGGTAGGAACACTCCCTTACCGTATCGGCGCACTCGTCAGTCCGACAATAGAGCAACCGTTTACCGTGGTGTCGGACAATTCTGAAATGTACGCCTATTTTTCCATCTCCGAAAATAAATTGCGACAGTTGGTTTCGCGTTACGGTTCGATAGACAGAATCATAAGCGAGATGCCTGCGGTCAAACTTCAGTTAAACGACGGTTCATTCTACGAACCAGGAGGAAAGATAGAAACAATAAGCGGAGTCGTCAATTCCACAACCGGCGCCGTTCAGATAAAAGCTCTTTTCCCCAATCCGGACAAAGAACTTTTGAGCGGTACAATCGGCAATGTTGTCATTCAGGGATTAGGCTCTGATGCTATTGTCGTTCCCATGACAGCCACAGGCGAGTTGCAGGATAAAATCATAGCCTATCGACTTAAAAACGGTAAGACCGAAGCTGCGTATCTTACTGTTGACCGCCTGAATGACGGCAACAACTACATTGTGAAGGATGGTCTGGCTGTCGGAGATACAATCATTTCAGAGGGAGTGGGATTGGTAAAGGAAGGAATGTATGTCACCCCTAAAACCGAAAAGAAATGAACCTGCGCTTTTTCATAGACCGTCCGGTGTTTTCCGGGGTTATATCGGTAGTAATCGTGCTGATGGGAGCGATTGCCATATTTTCGTTGCCGGTGGAACAATATCCCGACATCGCGCCTCCGACCATCAACGTATGGGCCACTTATCCGGGTGCAAATGCCGAGACCGTGCAGAAAGCTGTCATAGCGCCTTTGGAGGAGGCTATCAACGGTGTGGAGGATATGACATATATGACATCCACTGCCTCCAACACAGGCGATGCGTCAATCATGATATATTTCAAGCAGGGAGCGAACGCAGATATGGCGGCCGTCAACGTGCAGAACCGCGTGAACGGTGTGCTTAGTCAGTTGCCGGCGGAAGCCACCAAGACCGGTGTCACCACCGAGAAACAGCAGAACGCCGAGCTTCTGACTTTCGCGCTGTATTCTCCCGACGACCGCTTCGACCAGACTTTCCTCAACAACTATGTCAAGATAAATGTCGAGCCCCGGCTGAAACGTATCAGCGGTGTGGGCAAGACACAGCTTTTCGGTTCCAACTACAGTATGCGTCTGTGGCTGAAGCCCGACAAAATGGCGCAATACGGCCTTATCCCCAATGATATTTCAACCATGCTTGCCGGGCAGAACATAGAGGCGGCTACCGGCTCTTTCGGTGCCAATCATCAGACGGCAAATGAATATACAATGAAATATCGCGGACGTCTCTCTACGGCAGAAGAGTTCGGTGAATTAGTTGTCAAATCGTTGCCGGGTGGCGATGTCTTGCGCCTGAAAGATGTTGCGGATGTGGAACTCGGCGATGAGTATTACAACTACTCGTCGGAGGTGAACGGACATCCCGCCGCCATGATGCTGATAAACCAGAAAGCAGGGTCAAACGCTTCGAGTACAATCAATGAGATACATGAGGTGCTTGACGACATCAAGGGCAGTCTGCCGGAAGGTGCGGAATTCGTGGTGCTTACCGATACAAACAAATTCCTCTACGCTTCTATCCATTCGGTGATACGCACGTTGCTTGAGGCCATATTGCTTGTGGTGATTGTGGTGTATGTGTTCCTTCAGGATATAAAATCGACACTGATTCCTACAATTTCAATATTTGTTTCGATTATCGGTACATTCGCCGTCATGTCGCTGATCGGTTTCTCGATCAATCTTCTGACACTTTTCGCCCTTGTCTTAGCAATCGGAACCGTGGTCGATGACGCGATAGTGGTGGTAGAAGCTGTGCAGGCGAAGTTTGATGAAGGATACCGCTCGCCGGTACTTGCCGCCGACGATGCCATGAAGAGCGTATCGTCTGCCGTGCTGACTTCCACAATAATATTCATGGCGGTATTCATTCCGGTGGCGATGATGGGAGGCACATCCGGTTCCTTCTACG
>CABUTY010000246.1 GCA_902494595.1 uncultured Porphyromonadaceae bacterium
ACACGAACAGTATGGCAATCTGATGATGCGCAAGGATATGTACGACTACTTCAACCAGCGCAATTCGGAAAGCTATGAGAAGAAGGACAAGGAGCCCTTCAATATCTTTGACATGAACTTCTCTCTGGGGCCGCTGGAGAAGGTGTTCGGCCCGGGTGGAATCCGTCTGCAGACACAGGGCTCCATACAGCTCAGCCTCGGCATAAAGAGCAACAAGACCGACAATCCTGCCCTTACCAAACGCAACAGGCGAAAGACATACTTCGACTTCGACCAGAAAATCCAGGCTACCGTCAACGCCTCGGTCGGCGACAAGATGAAGTTCAACATGACCTACAACACGGATGCCACCTTCGACTTCGACTCGAAGAACCTGAAGCTGGCATACCAGGGCAAGGAAGATGAAATCATCAAGAATCTGGAGGCGGGCAATATAAGCATGACCACCGGTTCGAGCCTGATACGCGGCGGTACGTCGCTGTTCGGTATCAAGGGCACTTTCCAGTTCGGCAAGCTTACCCTTACGGGACTCGTGTCGCAGCAGAACTCGGAATCGAAGTCGATAACCACTCAGGGCGGCGTGCAGTCAACAAAATACTCGATGAAGATTGACGATTACGATGCCAACCGCCACTTCTTCCTCGCGCAGTATTTCTACGACCATTACAACGAGTTCTGTTCGAAGATCCCTCACGTGTCGTCGGGCATACAGATCACGCGCATAGAGGTATGGATCACCAACAAGAACTCCAACTACCAGCAGAACCGCAACTTTGTAGGCTTCATGGACCTTGGCGAGAACACACGTCTCGCCAGCGACTATTGGCATCCCGACATGAGTTTCAACAACCCGTCGAACCGCAGTAACAACCTGCTCGACGTGGTCAAGAACGAGTATCCGGGAGCCCGCAACATCAACACGGTGACTCAGGCGCTGGAACCCCTGAAGGCTTTCGGCATCACGGGCGGACGCGATTACGAGAAAGTGGAGTCGGCGCGTCTGCTAAGCTCCAGCGAGTATACCCTGAATCCAGCGTTGGGATACATATCGCTGAAATCGGCATTGAATTCTGATGAAGTCCTTGCCGTGGCCTATGAATATACTTACAACGGCAAAGTATATCAGGTTGGCGAGTTCTCCAGCGACATCACCAACACCAGCGACGCCCTCTTCCTCAAGATGCTTCGAAGCACCACCATCTCGCCGCGACTCCCGATGTGGCGCCTGATGATGAAAAACGTCTACTCCCTGGGTGCTTATCAGCTACAGAGCAAGAATTTCAAACTCCAGATTAAATATCTCAGCGACACCACGGGAACGATGGTAAATTTCCTGCCGGTGCCCCCGATAGCCAACAAGCCGCTGCTGCAGGTGATGAACCTGGACCGTATCGATTCCAACCAGGAGTCGAATCCCGACGGATTCTTCGATTATATCGAGGGGTATACCGTGCAGTCGAGTTCCGGCAAGATAATATTCCCCGTGACAGAGCCTTTCGGAAGCTGGCTAGAAAGCAAGATAGGTAATCCCGAGATTGCCAAGGATTATGTATACAAAGAGCTTTATGACTCCACGCTGACAGTGGCCCGGCAGTTTGCCGACAAGAACAAGTTCTCGCTCGAGGGAGAATACCAGGCGTCGGGAGGTGCCACCATACGCCTCAACGCCATGAACGTGCCCCGCGGATCGGTTGTGGTTATGGCAGGTGGTGTGGTGTTGACAGAGAATGCCGATTATACCGTGGACTATTCCATGGGTATCGTCACCATTACCAACCAGAGCATCATCGACTCAGGCACCAACGTGAGCGTAACCCTAGAAAATCAGTCGCTCTTCTCGATGCAGCGCAAGACGCTCCTCGGCCTCGACGCACAATACCGGTTCAACAAAGACCTTACCATAGGCGGTACGCTGATGCACTTCTCCGAGAAGTCGATAACTCAGAAGGTCAACCTTGGCGAAGAGCTCATCAACAACACCATCTGGGGACTCAACCTGTCGTACAACAAGCAGTTCATGTGGCTGACGAACCTGCTCAACAAGATACCCACGGTGAAGTCGACGGCTCCGTCGCAGTTCAACGTCAATGCAGAGTTCGCGCAGCTCATACCTCATGCCCAGAAGTCAGGTTCGACAGCCGGTTCAAGCTATATCGACGATTTCGAGGACACGCAGACGGCCATTGACCTGAGGAGCCCCTATTCATGGTTCCTGGCCTCCACGCCCTACGACCCGTCGCCCGATGCTCTTTTCCCGGAAGCTTCGCTCATCAACAATGTGGACTATGGCAAGAACCGTGCGCTTCTCTCTTGGTATTACATTGACCGCACATGGACACAGCGCAATTCCAACACGCTTCCCGGTTACCTTAAGAACGACCCTCACCAGATGTCGAATCCTTATGTCAGGGAGGTGACTGGTACGGAACTTTTCCCAAACCGCGAGCTACAGTACGGCGAGGCAAACTGGATACAGACCCTCAACATGTCATACTATCCCACGGAACGTGGCCCCTATAATCTCGATGCCGACAATATCGACTCGGAGGGACGTCTGCTGAATCCTGAGAAGAGATGGGGCGGCATGATGCGCAAGATGGACAACACCAACTTCGACGCATCCAATGTGGAATACATACAGTTCTGGCTTCTCGACCCCTTCCTTGACGAGGATAACGACAACCGAGAGGGAGGCGACCTCTATTTCAACTTTGGCGAAATCAGCGAGGATATCCTCAAGGATGGCATGAAGAGCTACGAGAACGGGTTGCCGGTGGATGGCGACACGCAGTTCATAAGCGAGACCAACTGGGGTCGCGTGTCGCGGCAGAACTCCCTGACGTATGCTTTCGAGAATGCGCCGGAAGCTCGTCTGATACAGGATGTCGGTCTCGACGGACTCCCCAACGACGACGAGTATTCATTCCCCTCTTACAAGGAATATCTCGACAAGCTTCGCAACAAACTGTCGACGACAGCCTTGGCGGCGATGCAAGAAGATCCCTTCTCGGCAATGAATGACCCTGCCGGCGACAACTACCATTTCTACCGTTCAAACTGGTACGACGAACATAAGACGGGCATTCTCGACCGCTACAAGCGTTACAATGGCGTGGAAGGCAACTCGCTGAGCCCGGAACAGTCGACAAATCCCCAGTATCAGTCGGCACGCGCCGTGCCCGATGTGGAGGATATCAACCAGGACAACACCCTAAACGAATATGAGCGCTACTTCCAGTACAAGGTGTCGATACGCCCAGAAGACCTGGAAGTGGGCAAGAACCATATCACCGATCGACAGGAGACGATGGTCAACACTCCCGAGGGGAAGAAACCGGCGATATGGTATCAGTTCAAGATACCCTTGTCGGAGCCTGACAAGGTAGTGGGGGGCATCAGCGACTTCTCCACGGTGCGGTTCGCACGCATGTTCATGACGAATTTCAAAGCCGTGACGCATCTGCGTTTCGCGACGCTTGAGCTGGTACGCGGAGAATGG
>CABUTY010000247.1 GCA_902494595.1 uncultured Porphyromonadaceae bacterium
CCATCACGGAGCCGGCTATACCGCCGGTATGGGTGTCGCCGTCATCGGAGCTTCCGGAGCTGCCGAATGCGGCGCGTTTGGCCTGTATGGCCGCCATGTTGAAGCAGTTGGTTATCTCGTTGTCCGAAGAGTAAGCGGCGATACCGCCTATGTCGTGATATCCTACCTTGTCGGAGATGGTTCCCGACATCCAGCATTTGTCGATGGTGGCTCTGAGGGCTATGCCCACGATGCCGCCGAGCTTGGTGTAGGAAGTGCTCACCACGCCGTCGGCTATCACGTTGGCCTGTGCGTGACAGTCGGTGATGGAGCCGTTCACGAGTTCGCCGGTTATGGAGCCCGTGTTGCCCGTACTGTTGACGGAGCCGGAGAAGGAGCAGTTGCGGAACTTGCCGCTGGCGCTTGCCGTGAGACCGCCCACGGATGTTCCGTTGCCGTCGACAATACTCTTCGACACGTGTACATTCTCAACGGTGCCGAACGACATACCGGCCAGAAGGCCTACGCAGTCGCCGTTACCCGAGATGATGGAGCTTGTGAAGTTGAGATTCTTTACCACAGCCGTGGAGTCAAGCACACCGAACATACCGGCCGTGTAGTATCCCTTGCCGTTGATGAGCAAACCGGAGATGGTGTGGCTGCCGCCGTCGAAGATGCCGGCGAAGCGGTTGTTGATATCGCCGATGGTCACGTAGCGGCTGGGGTCGAGGGCGCTCATGTCAATGTCGTTGCCCATCTTGAAATGCACGCCATCGAGGTCATCGCCGTCGGCCACGCGTTCGGCGATATAGTCGAAGTGCGTGGGCTTTGTCACCATGAAGGGTTCAGCCTCCGTGCCCTTGCCGGCCATATCCATGGCTGCCGGTGCCGGCCATACGATGCTCTCCATGGGGGTGATGCTCATATGGTCGTAGGCATAGCCCACATATGTCGAAGGGCTTGCATAGGCCGATATTACCCATCCCGGTATCGAGAGGACGCCGTCGGCATCCGCTGTGAATACCATGGGCGACTTCGAGTCGGCCTTTACCTTCCATTTGCCCGTAGAGGCATCCTGCGTGAGCTCTGCGGGATAGTTGCAGAACTTGCCGTAGGCCATGTTGCTGTATAGAGTCTGGGCTGACAGCTGTATCTTCTTGGCAGGCGTCATGCGGCCGGTGAGTATCTGCGAGTTGTTGTCGATAGTGCCTAGACCGTAGAAGGTCATCTCGTTGTCGCCCGTTTTTTCGAGGAGCATGCCATATTCCAGCTGGCCTGTCTTGGATCCGGCCACGGCGTTAACCCTCACTGTGGCATTGGCTGGTGACCACACTCCGTTTTGGAATGCGTTGAACACTCTCCCGTAATAGTTGCCCTGAGAGGTGACTGCAATGCCATAGGAGCCTACTGTCACAACACCTTTATCGTCGATAGTGCCTTTGAGGTCGCCTTCAACAAGATAGAGCTTACCTTCACGGATGCTCAGAGGAATGATGCTCACATTGCCATAGTCATTATGTACGTACAGCACCTGTTGCGGGATAGATACCTCGCCGGTGGTGGTGTTGACGTACATCTTGACATCCGATTCGAGACCATAGATGTTTGTGACGGTCACGGAGTCGGCTGTAGCCTGTGCGAAAGAGAGGCGGAAGCTGTAGAGGCTGGTCCCTTTGTAGTCGGTATCCTTGGTGATGATATGGCCGAGCCTTATTGCGGGGGCCTTTGCCGGTGCCTTACGCGGCGCCTTTGCTACAGCTGATCCCGGTACTGCCGGAAGCGCGGTACCGATGAAATCGGCGCCCATGATGGTTCCGGCGCGTGCATCAACATCCTGCGACAGAGTTTCGGGCACTCTGTTGTCGAGCATGATATGCACTTTCGGCGTTTCCAGTGCCGCCGACGGGTCCACAGCACTCCGGCTGCTCTCTACGTCGGCAGAGGCCTTGACGGTGGCGACCCGTTGCATCTCCAACTGCAGTTCCGTGGCGTTAACACCCTTTGCCGGTTCTGCGGCCTTGATGCCGTAGACTGCCATTGCCGCAAGACCTAAGATTAAAAATCGTCTTTGCATATGACTTTATTTTGGTTGATACTTGTGTCTTCTCATACCGTTCCCTCTCCGTGTTAGAGTGCGGGAAGGCACCGGAATGTTTCAGACACGTTAATTAATGAAATTCTGTATGTGTCAGATTGAATCCTGTTTGCTTGTATAATGTGTGTCTGTCGGGCAGTTGGTTGCCTGTTTGCTATTTATTTTACTGTTATGAAGCGACAAATCAGATAGTGTGTTGACTATTTGATTTATCACAACATTTCTTTCCCTTACAAATATAAACATAAAGAACCGTAACTGCAAATTATTGTTAAGAAAGGAATAGAATTATTATGGTGCCGGCTCGATTATACTCGCTCTATACTCGCTTAAGCGGTAAAGCAATAAAGGCAGTTGGGAGGCGTTTTTTTAACGATGAGATATTTGTTAATGTTAGTGTTGTCGGCGCTGACGGCGATAGCCGTGTATGGCGACAATGTCAAGATATCGGGTACTGTCAAGGACAGCGAGGACAAGCCGGTGGAGTTTGCCACGGTACGCGTGGCCGGCACAGCCATAGGCACCACAACCAATCTCAAAGGAGTCTATTCCCTGTCGATGGCCGCCAAGGATACAATAGAGATGGTTTACAGCTGTGTCGGCTTCAAGACCGTGAGCCATAAGCTCATCAATCCCAAGGGCGACCTTACGCTGAATATCCGTCTCTATCCGCTGGATATCGACCTCAAGGAGTTCGAGGTGATCGGCTTCCGCAAGAACAGCAATGGCATGCAGTCGTTCGACACGGAGAGCTTCAAGCTTTCTCCCGATGTGTCGGGAGGCAGTGTGGAAGCGATGATCACCACCATGCCGGGCGTTAACTCCAACAACGAGATGAGTTCGCAATACTCCGTGCGCGGCGGTTCTTTCGACGAGAACTCCGTGTATATCAACGGCATGGAGGTATATCGTCCGCAGCTCATACGCTCGGGGCAGCAGGAGGGCCTCAGCATCATCAACCCCGACCTCGTGGGCAACCTCAAATTCTCGTCGGGCGGATTCCCGGCCCGTTATGCCGACAAGATGTCGTCGGCTCTCGACATTACCTATCGCGAGCCCCAGGCTTTCGAAGCCGCAGTTTCTCTCAGCCTTATGGGAGGTTCGCTCATGATAGGGCAGAACTCCGGCAAATTCTCCCAGATTCATGGCGCGCGTCTTAAAAAGAATAATTCCCTCCTCGCCTCGCAGGATACCAAGGGTGAATACGATCCTACTTTCTTCGACTATCAGACCAACATGACTTTCAAGCCCAATGACCACTGGAGCGTGAATTTCATGGGCAACATATCGCTGAACCATTTCAACTTCACGCCCACCGACCGCGAGACGACCTTCGGTACATCGCAGGATGCCAAGAGCTTCAAGGTATACTTTGACGGCGGCGAGAAGGACAAGTTCGAGACATATATAGGAGCGCTGAGCG
>CABUTY010000248.1 GCA_902494595.1 uncultured Porphyromonadaceae bacterium
AACATGCCGTAGCCGATGTATCCCTTTACGGCGAACCATCCCTTGCAGCCCCAGAAATCGGCATAGTCGAAGATGCCTATGCGCAGCTGGGGTATGGGACGCGCGTTCGACGAATTGGTGAGGTCGCCCGACGACAGGTCCGTGTCGATGATGTCGCTCGGCATCTCTTTCTGTCCGATTATGGCGTTGAGACAGCGGTATTTCACCTCGGCATAAATCTGCTGGGGTATGAACACGCGCTGGAAATTCAAAGCCACGCCCAGGTCGACGCCGGCACCCCAGGAGAAACGTTTCTCCTTGTCGAGGTCATGGAAGATGCCGCCGCGTATCCACGCATTGTTCTTCTTGAGGCCGGAGAATCCGTACTGGTCGTTGACCATCCAGAAGGGAGTATGCTCGCCGGCGCTGAAAGTGGCGCCGATTTCCGCCCGGTAACGCAGCGAGTCGCCGAACTCGCGTGCCGCCGCCGGCATGGCTGCCGCCATCAATGCCGCGGCAATTATTGTGTATTTCAGTTTCATACGATTCCTGTTAGAGCGCGTTCCTTAACCAACTGACGAGCCCGGCTTGCATTCTTTCGAAGGGGAGCAGAGGGTGAGGGAGCCGTCGGGATTCACGGCACTCAGAATCATGCCCTGGCTCTGATGGCCCATCATGTTGCGGGGAGCGAAGTTGGCTATGAAGAGCACCTCGGTGCCCACCAGCTTCTCAGGCTCGGGGTAGCTCGCGGCTATGCCGCTGAGAATCACGCGGCCTCCCATGCCGTCGTCAATGTCGAACTTCAGCAGCTTCTTGGATTTCTTTACCTTTTCGCAGGCGAGCACCTTGCCCACGCGTATGTCGAGCTTCTCGAAGTCGTCGAAGGGGACATCCTCCTTGACGGCTGCGGGTGTCCAGCCGGCGAGCTCGTTCTCCTTCTTGATTCTTTCGAGTCTGTCGGTCTGGGCCTTTATGGCGTCATCTTCTATCTTGGTGAAGAGGAGCTTAGGTTCGGCCACGTCGGCGCCTGCGGGGAGTATGTCATCGCGGCCGGCCATATCCCAGGAGAGCTTGTCGATGCCGAGCATCTTGGCGAGGTCGGCGCTCATGAAAGGCATGAAAGGTTCGCCCACTATCGCCATGGTGGCGCATATCTGCAGCGACACGTTGAGGATGGTGGCCACGCGCTGCGGGTCGCTCTTCCAGAGTTTCCACGGCTCGGTGTCGGCGAGGTACTTGTTGCCGGCACGCGCCACGTTCATGGCCTGACGCAATGCCTCCCGGAACTTGAAGTTCTCGATATCATCGGCGGTGGCTGCCACTGCCTGACGAACCTCTTCGAGCACCTTCACGTCGATATCCTCCAGGGCTCCGCGCTCCGGAACCTTGCCGCCGAAATATTTGTGGTCGAGCACCATGGCGCGGTTCACGAAGTTGCCCCAGATGGCCACCAGCTCGTTATTGTTGCGGGCCTGAAAGTCGCGCCATGTGAAGTTGTTGTCCTTGGTTTCGGGAGCATTCGCCGTCAGTGTGTAGCGCAGGGTGTCCTGCTTGCCGGGGAAGTCGCGAAGATACTCGTGGAGCCATACCGCCCAGTTGCGCGACGTCGAGATATTGTCGTCCTCAAGGTTGAGGAATTCGTTGGCCGGAACATTGTCGGGGAGGTTATAGCTGCCGTCGGCCATGAGCATCGACGGGAACACTATGCAGTGGAACACGATGTTGTCCTTGCCTATGAAATGGAGCATCCTTGTCTCGGGGTCTTTCCACCATTTTGTGTAGTCGTCGCCCACGAGGTCGATGGTATTGGAGATATAACCTATCGGGGCGTCGAACCATACGTATAGCACCTTGCCTTCGGCGCCTTCCACGGGTACGGGTATACCCCAGTCGAGGTCGCGGCTCACGGCGCGGGGCTGCAGACCCAGGTCGAGCCATGACTTGCACTGCCCGTAGACGTTGGGCTTCCATTCCGGATGCCCTTTGAGAATCCATTCCTCAAGGCGTGCCTGCCATTTGTCGAGAGGCAGGAAGAAGTGGGTGGTCTCCTTGAGCACAGGCGTTGCGCCGGTGATGGCCGATTTGGGGTTTATGAGGTCGGTGGCGTTGAGGGAAGTGCCGCAGGCCTCGCACTGGTCGCCGTAGGCTCCTTCGGCGCCGCAGTGAGGACATTTGCCCGTCACATAGCGGTCGGCCAGAAACTGTCTTGCCTCCGGGTCATAAAGCTGTTCCGAAGTTTTCTGTATGAACTCGCCCTTGTCGTAGAGGCGGCGGAAGAACTCCGAGGCTGTGCGGCGGTGTGTCTCGCTGGTGGTGCGCCCGTAGACGTCAAAGGATATGCCGAACTCCTTGAAAGAGTCGCGTATCAGGGTATGGTAACGGTCCACGATGTCCTGGGGAGTGACTCCCTCCTTGCGGGCCTTGATGGTGATTGGCACGCCATGCTCGTCGCTGCCGCCTACAAGCATCACCTCGCGCCCCCGCATGCGCAGATATCGTGCATAGATGTCGGCCGGCACATATACGCCGGCAAGATGACCGATATGTACCGGCCCGTTGGCATACGGCAACGCCGTCGTCACTAACGTTCGCTTGTATTCACTCATCGTGCTTTGTCTCATTTATGGCTCCGGACGGAACCTGTGGAACATACAATTGTACGGCCCTTGTGCTGCAAGCGGCGGCAAGGGCCTTGAAAACGATAAAAGCCGGACGTATCCGGCTTTTATGTCGGGGTGAGGCGACTCGAACGCCCGACCTCTACGTCCCGAACGTAGCGCGCTAACCAACTGTGCTACACCCCGATTCTTTTTGCGACTGCAAATTTAGCTATTTTTGTCGGTTTTACCAAATAAAAAGCAACATACCCCAATTCATGGACATTCCGGGGAGATATCCGGAACTCGCTCTTATGGCACTTCAGCGGCGTAGGAGGCGGCGTAGGGTGCCGCCTTGCCGAGGAATTCGATGAAGCCGTGGCGCAGCTTTGAGCTCAGGTTGATGTTGTCGGCGGTCATGATACCGTTGGCCAGCTCCGAGGCATGGATGCTCTTCCAGCGTGACCCTCCGAGACTGACCTCCGGGTGTCCGAAGTTGCCCGTAAGATTTACCCCGAACCTGGCCTTCAGCGGCCAGTCGAGAACACCGAGATGATAATACATGTCTCCGTGGAAATTGTTGAGGCCTCCTATTTTCAGCTTGTAGTCGCCGAATGCCAGCAGGAAGGGATCCACCGACACCGTATTGTCTCTTATCGAGGCATGGAGGTTTATATCCTTGATTTTTACGGGCTTGTCGCCATGGAGCATCATCAGATGAGCCACCGTCCGTATCACGCCACGTTTGCGGAGACTGAGGTCAATGGCCTTCAGATTGACGTCGGCGCAGATGGAGGGCGTGAGCATATACATGGTTGGGAATAGTCCGGCGTTGAAAGAGGCGTTGAATGCCACCGTGCCGCTGAGATTCTCCAGTTGCGGAGCCTTCGCGAGGATGGAGGGGAAATTGCCGAAAAAG
>CABUTY010000249.1 GCA_902494595.1 uncultured Porphyromonadaceae bacterium
ACTTCAGCAAATATCCAGCCGCAGTGCCATGAGCGGCAGTTCGTGGTAATCCATCTTATTTTCCAGCCTCTGCGGTTGAAGAAGAAGAAGCCGGATTTTTCGCAGCGCTGTTGGCGAATGTCGGGTCGGCCTCGAAAACATAGGATTTCCTGCCTATGATGGCTATCACGAGCACTACCACACATACTCCGGCATTGAAGAGAAATGAAAAATTGGGGTCGCCTCCGGCATGGAACAGCTTCTTCATGCCTCCCACGATGAACGGCACACACGAGATGCCTACATAGTTGCAGGTAAGCAGATATGAGAAATAGGCTGTGGATTTCGCGGAGGTAGGAGCCAGGAAGGAGGTCTTGTCGTAAATCAGCGGCTGTATCACTCCGTAGCCGAGACCCATCACGAAGATGCCCAGGATGTAGGATATGTCGTAATGGATGAGTCCGCAAATCAACAGACCGGCCACGCACAGGAAAACGGCCACCTGCATGGTTTTCTCCTTGAAGAAGGAGATTATTGAGGTGAGGAAGAAACCAGACACGGTTGCGGAGGCGAAGAACATGGCTGTGTCTACGCCGACATCACCTGTGGAGAGGCCGTAATGCTCCATGTCGAAGGGTAGATAGTAAGACACCACTTCTGTGGCATATGTCATGACGAGATAAAGAGCCATGACACCGATTAGGAGCTTGACGGCCACGGAGCCCTGGAAATGGAAGTTGGGGGTTGCCGGTCTGCGTGCGGCCATGCTCTTGCTGACATCGTCGGCAGAGGGCGTGGCAGGTTCTGCCTTAGGCTCCATGGGCGGTACTGGGCGCAGTATCTTGTGGCTGTCGATATATCGGTCGGTCATGAAGGGTATCATCACCAGCGGCACCAGCGGCAGCATGTAGACGATAAACGACAGATGCCAGTTGACCGACGCTACCCATCCTACGAAGAGCGTGGCGAAAATCACGGAAAAGTTTGAGAGGCTTGATTTCATGCCCAGCTGCTTTGTGCGTGCCTTGCCGATAAAACGTTGGGATATGAGGCTGGCGGCCAACGGTATCACCAGACCGCACCCAACGCCGAGCAGACAGCTGAGAAGGATAAGCTCTATCATCGACTTGGCGAAGAAATAGAGCACGCCGGTCAAGGCATATATGCCCAGACCTATACCAAGAATCCACATCTGGTTGCGTGGCGTTCATATCTTGCCGCTACACAGGATGAACGGAATGGTCACCACGTTGGGTAATACCGTAAGAAGCTGGATTTCCATCTCTGTCACGTTGTGGAAAACCTGATTCAATTTCCCCATTATAGGCGATATGGCCAGACCGGGCAGATTCACAACCAGCGATATCGACAGTATCGCCAGCAACGATATGTAGGGAATCTTGCCATAGCCGGTTTCTACGTATTTCATATTCTAAGAGTTAAGGTTCAAATATTAAGCGGAATCCAATGCAGAAGCAGAGCCATCTTCAAGACTCATATTCTATTTTCAGAACATTTTTCTTTTCGGGAATGTTCATGTATTCATGCTCCCTGACAGTAAATATTGGATTTTCATAACAACCATAAAGGATTTCACTTGTTAGACAATTATAATAAGTAAGTCATGAAAATTATTACGCATTATTATGGATTTGAAGCTTTGCATTATCGGCGGCATTATTTCGCCGCTTTTCCCTCTCATCTTCAGTAGTGTAGCTCGCTACACTCCTTCATCTTCGAGGAAAAATCGACTGAAATAATGCCCCCCGATAATACAAAATAATTTCCACGACTTACTTATTATGGAACCGATGCAAAGAAAATCATCCTACATTTCTCATAAGTGACAATTACTATGAAACACAACCACAAAACCATAAAGTCATGACTATCAAATCAGGTTACGGTAACGGCACCCTCCCGTTATGGGCGGTGTTCAACCTATATGTGATATTCATCATCACATCCATACCGGGGCTTGCCATCTCGCCGATTATGGGCGATCTGACCAAAATATTTCCCGGTACCACTCCTCTGGAGACTCAGCTTCTTGAAATCGGGCCGAACATCGCGGCCATTCCCTTCGTGTTTCTTGGCGGCTGGATAGGCACCAAGTTCAACAACAGCAAGCTCAACACCTGGACATGTCTTCTTTACGGGCTATCGGGCGTTGCCTTCTTTTTCGTGAAAAGCATGCTGATGCTCATAGTGCTCAGCTTCCTGATAGGTATCTTCGCCGGCATTCTGAGCCCTCTGTCTACGGCATTTATCGCCGACATGTTCGGCGGCAAGGAGCGCTCAAAACAATATGGTGCCACGTCCGCGACACTCAACCTCGTACTGATGGGGTGCGTGATTGCCACAGGATATCTCGCGAAAATCAACTGGCATCTTCCCTTCCTCATATATCTGCTGCCACTCGTGCCTCTGTTCTTCGCCAAAGGCTTCAAGAAATACATCACCGAACCTTCTGCTATCCGACAGGGCGACGCCAACTCGCTCGGCGTCAAAAAAGTGCATTACAAGTTCAGCAAAGAGGTCAACGTGCCCATGCTTGTGAGATATTGCATCTATTACTTCGTGATTACCTTCGTGATTGCGGCGATAAGTCTGTACATTCCATTCCGCTACACCAACTCATCGACGGCCGGTGACCTCACCGCCATTCTCTTCTTCGGAATCATGCTTTCAGGATATACCCTCAACTGGTTCCTCCGGTATGTCAAGAAAGGTATCGCCATAATAGTGATGGCGGCCATAGCCGTCGGCTTTCTGATGATATCAATCACGAGTGAAGTGGTGATAGTAGGCATAGGCATTCTGATTGCCACCTATTTCTACGGTATAGCGCAGCCTTATTACTACAACAAGCTGTCGGTGGCATCATCGCGTGTCGCACTGACGCTGACGCTGGCATGGTTCGCGTCGATGGATTCGATAGGCAATGTGGTAGCCGCCCCATGCATCGACCTCATAGCAAAACTCTTCCACAAGAGCACCAACACCGACCCCAATCTTGCCTTCTGGATATGTACGGGCACAGCCATAGTATCGCTGGTGATAGTGATTATCCGGGGCATAATTGTCAAGATTCATGCGCATGAGGAACCTGCCGTGCAGGGCGCCGCTCCGGCATCCGCCACTGTAGCCGCACCGGCCAAAGCCGAGGCCGCATCTACCGTGCCTGCTGACCCCGGCGCCTCCGTGGCTCCCCTACCCGACAAACCCTCCGCCTTCTCGAGAACTCTCGACACTGTCGAGGCCAACGAACTCATCTCCGAGGCTTCCAAGCTCGAAAACGAAGCCCAGACTTTCGTGAAGCGCGCCGACTCCCTCCTCAAAGAGGAACAGCAGAAAGATGCCGACGCCACTCCCAAGCCTGCCGCTAGTCACGACAAGCCTGCCGCCAACAGCAATGCTGCCGGCAATCAACCAAACAAATAATTCACAGTTTCTTACCGAAACCTTATCATATAACTATGTATACACCGAAATTCAAAAACACGAAACCTACC
>CABUTY010000250.1 GCA_902494595.1 uncultured Porphyromonadaceae bacterium
CTTGCCGCCCGCGGCCAAACCGCCGATGCCGTGGATTATTATGAGGCGTCGCTCAAACTGGCGCCCGACGACATGGTGTCGTACAAGCTACTCCTCATACTTACCGACACCGGCAACAGTACCGACACGCAGGACCGCACCATCAACGCGCTTGCCAAATGGCCCGAAAATCCCGGGCTGCATCTGGTAAGGGCCTTGCAACACAAGAAAAACCTGCAGACCGATGCCTGCGAACGCGAACGACTCAGAGCCCTCTCTCTCGGCGCCGACCCCGTGCTCGTAAACCAGATTCTCGGCAATCCTCCTCGCCGACAGTGACTTATAAAAGTTATCAACACCCCCATCCCCCTTTCACTTTTTTTTCGTAATTTTGCAGTCCGATTATGGACGTACTGGCTCTACATATAGAATATCTGTTGCGAAGGCACGACTGTGTGGTTGTGCCGGGCATAGGGGCATTTCTGAATGTAGAGCAAGCTGCAGCTCTCGACGATGTCAACGGGGTATTCCGTCCCATGACGAGCGAAGTACGGTTCAACAGTGCCGTAAGCCATGACGACGGTCTTCTGGCATCGTCGTATGCACGCCGGCGGCGCGTACCATTCGCCGACGGCCGCGATATGATGCGCAGAGCCGTTGAGGAGATGAAAGAGATTCTCTTCGCGGAAGGTCAGGTCACCGTGGGACGTCTCGGAATACTGACGGCCGAAAACGGGGTGGTGGCTTTCAAGCCTTTCTCTACGCCGGCAAACATCGCCGCTCGTCTCGGACTTCTGCCCGTCAACACCCTTTCACATGCCGTGAAAGCTGCTGAAGATGCCGACGACATCAATATCTACCGGTACCACCAGCAGCAGCAGGCCGCTACGCCCGTAGCCGTAAAGCCGGCACCCGACGCCGAAAGCCATAAACGCTTCGACACCGAGAGGAACTATTACATTCCTGTCAACAAGCTTTTCGCACGTATGACCGGCATCTTCGTGATAGTGGCTTTGATAGGGATAAGCGTGTTGTTGCCCTTCGGGCGTGACCAGCGTGTCGACCAGGCGTCGGTAGTTCCTGTCAGGGCCATAACCCAGGCCGTGCAGCAGCACACCGCCGAACCGGAACCCGTGGCTCCGATACCCGCACAACCTGCCGCTGTAGTCCCTCAGCACAACAGCTGGCACATTATTGTGGCCACCTTCCACAACCCTGACCAGGCGCAGGACTTCATCAACGCCAACAACGACAAAGGGTATACCCTATCCGTAATTTCCTCGGGCAAGACACACCGCGTTTCCGCTTCCGACGCCGCCGACAAGGAGCCCCTCGTCGACATCCTCCTCTCCAAGGATTTCCAGTCAGCATTCCCACAGGCCTGGATATTCAATTCCGACAAATAATTTAAGCCGCAGGTTTCCGTTCTGTATTTATGAAAATGCAGAATCCATTCTTATCAATGAAACTCTATATCCCTCTGGTTGCGGCAGTCATGATGCTTGTGTCGAGCTGCGGCAAAAAGGAAGAGCCGGAACCCGTTCCCCCGGCCGACATCAAGCGAGTCACCCTGGTATACGCTGTCAACTACAGCAGTCTTTCGTCGATATTCGCCCTGAATACCGCCGACATGCTTCGCGCCCTGGAGAAAGCCGAAAAAGGGGTCGACCGTCTGCTCGTTTACCGCACGGATTCTCCTGAATCCACCGGCCTTTATGAAGCCGTCAACTCCAACGGAATATGGAACTGGAAACTCTTGCGTGAATACCCGCGCAACACCACATCCACCAATCCCGAGAAACTTAACAAGGTTCTCGAAGATGTATGCGCCATCTATCCCGGCGTGAAACGCACTCTTTATTTCTGGGGTCACGGCACTTCCTGGACGCCTTATTTCTCCTCCCATCTCACAGGCCATGACAAACAGCGCCATAAGCTAGTAGCCCCCCAGGGATTCGGCGGCGAATATGCCGGCACCTCCACCGACTGGATGGACCTTGACGGACTTGCCGACGCCATTCCCGACAATGCCTTCGACATAATATGGTTCGACTGCTGCTACATGAGCTCCATGGAAGTGGCCTATGAACTGCGCGACAAGGCCGATTATCTCATAGCCTACCCGTCGGAAGTGTGGGACAAGGGCCTCAATTATGCCGATGCCATGCCCCCGATGCTCCGCGAGACGCCCGACATAAAGGAAAGCGCACGGACCTTCTTCGAGTATTACAACAAGAGCACCGCCGTGACAGTAGCCGTGATGGACCTCGGCAAGATAGAACCTGTGGCCGCAGCCGTGGCCCGCATAGTCGCCGACTTCGACTGGACAAGGCCTGTCAATACCTCCAACTACCGCCGTGGCGGCAGCGAAGCATACCACGACCTGCGACAGCTTATGGCCGAACGTGCCGCCGACAACCCTGAATATACAGCAGAGCTCGACCGCGCGCTCGCCGACTTCATAATCTATCACGACCACTCCCAGACCGATTTCAACGGCAGGAAATGGCTCAACCCAGACCTCTCCGACATCAGCGTCTACAACTTCCGCGACGCCTCAACTCAAGCCGACCGTTACTACCAGACTCTCGACTGGTACAAAGCCGTATACAACAACTGACTCAAGACCTGAATTAATAATTTGTGGAATTAAGATTAAATTGCTAAATTCGCAACAAATCTTAAAACCATGAACCGAATCACACTCAGTGCCGAATGGCCGGAGATGCCTTCGTTTGCGGAGGGAATCCGCCGTGCACCCGACCGCGGCTATACTCTCAATCCCGAAAAAACCAGACTCGCGCTCCAGAACGCCTTACGCTATCTTCCCCCGGAGCTTCATGAGAAGGCTATCCCGGAGTTTCTCGACGAGCTGCGTACCCGCGGCCGCATCTACGGCTACCGTTTCCGCCCCGCCGGCGACCTCAAGGCTAAACCCATAGACCAGTACAAAGGGAAATGCCTCGCCGGCAAGGCTTTCCAGGTGATGATCGACAACAATCTCAGCTTCGACGTGGCCCTCTATCCTTACGAACTCGTCACGTACGGCGAGACCGGTCAGGTGGCTCAGAACTGGATGCAGTACCTTCTTATAAAGAAGTACCTCGAGGAGCTCACCGATGAGCAGACATTGGTTGTGGAATCGGGTCACCCCTTGGGTCTCTTCCCCTCGCGTCCCGACGCTCCGCGCGTGATCATCACCAACGCCATGATGGTCGGCATGTTCGACAATCAGGCCGACTGGCACGAGGCCATGCAGTTGGGAGTGGCCAACTATGGCCAGATGACGGCCGGCGGCTGGATGTACATAGGTCCGCAGGGGATAGTGCACGGCACCTTCAATACCATACTCAACGCCGGGCGCATGAAGCTTGGCGTTGCCGACGACGGCGACCTCCGCGGTCATCTCTTCGTATCGTCGGGACTCGGCGGCATGAGCGGCGCCCAGCCCAAGGCCGCCGAAATAGCCGGTGCCGTGGCTATTATAGCTGAAGTCGACGAGTC
>CABUTY010000251.1 GCA_902494595.1 uncultured Porphyromonadaceae bacterium
CGTTCTCCCGTCGAAAAGAGTACCTGACCCTCCGGTTCTCCAGTTCTCCCGTCGAAAAAGAGTACCCGACTCTCCTGTTCTCCCGTTCTCCCGTCGAAAAAGAGTACCCGACTCTCCTGTTCTCCCGTTCTCCCGTCAAAAATATATCTTCGTGCTCCCGTCGATGAAATTTTTTTACGTTGCCCGTGTTATAATTATGGGTATATCGTCAATCGGGGGAGAGTTCTCCTGTCCGTGTATGATAAATGTATAGACAGTAATGCTAAAGGTAAAAGATTTACATGCGGAAATCAACGGCCGCGAGATATTGCGAGGCATCGACCTTGAGGTCAATGCCGGGGAAGTTCATGCCATCATGGGACCCAACGGCTCCGGCAAGTCTACCCTCTCCATGGTGCTTGCCGGCAACCCGGCATATACCGTCACCGGCGGCTCCGCAACCCTCGACGGCAAAGACCTCCTCGCCATGGAGCCGGAAGTGCGCAGCCATGAAGGTCTCTTCCTCGGCTTCCAGTATCCTGTGGAAATCCCCGGCGTGTCGATGGTCAACTTCATGCGTGCCGCCATCAATACCAAACGCGAGTACTTCGGCCAGCCGCCGATGCCCTCTACCGAGTTCCTCAAACTGATGCGCGACAAACGCGCCGTGGTGGAGCTCGACAACAAGCTGGCGTCGCGAAGCGTCAACGAGGGTTTCTCCGGCGGCGAGAAAAAACGCAACGAGATATTCCAGATGGCCATGCTCGAGCCTAAGCTCAGCATCCTCGACGAGACCGACTCCGGCCTCGACATCGACGCCCTCCGCGTCGTGGCCAACGGCGTCAACAAACTCAGGACCCCTGACAACGCCACCATCGTCATAACCCATTACCAGCGACTCCTCGACTATATACGCCCCGACTTCGTGCATATCCTCTACAAGGGCAAGATTGTCATGACTGGCGGCCCCGAGCTCGCCCTCGAGCTGGAAGAGCGCGGTTACGACTGGATTAAAGAACAGATGTCATGAGCAGTCTGGAAGGAACTGTCAGGCGGCCCGAAGGGGGAGTGGTGCTGGCTCCGATGTCGCAGGCCATGGGTATGCTGCCGGCGGGCGTCTCGCTACCCGAAGGTGCGCTGGCCACAGCCGTTGGCAACGCCGACCCGCTGCTGCTGTATGTGCCGGCAGGGGTAAGGATTCCGCAGCCGTTGCAGCTCGTCAACAAGCTGCAGCGCGGCCGCGCCGAAGCCGACATATCCGCACTCACCATAGTGCTCGGCAGAGATGCATCGGCAAAACTCCTCGTCTGCCAGCATACCGTCGGCGACGTCGTCGCCGATACCAAGGCTGTCAACGACAACAAGGTTGAGATATTCCTCGCCGAAGGAGCCTCATTCGACTATTACGACCTCGAGGAGACCAGCGAGGATACCATGCGCCATTCCCTGGTCAGCGTGCATCAGCAGGCCGGCTCCAAGGCATTGCTCGATATACTGACCCTCTACAACGGCGATACCCATAACGAATGCCGCTGCGAGTTTCTGGGCGAGGGCGCGGAGCTCAAGCTCTACGGAATGGCGATATGCGACAGACAGCGCCGTCTGCGTTTCGACACGCATATCGACCACCTGGTGCCCCACTGCCACAGCGACGAGCTTTACAAGATAAGTGCCTCCGACCGGGCCGACTGCAGCTTCTGCGGCCGCATAAAGGTGCACGAAGGTGCCGTGGGTACCGAGGCTTACCAGTCGAGCCGCAACCTCCTCGACGGCACCGACGCCCGCATACAGGCGCGTCCCGAGCTGGAAATCTACAACGACGACGTGAAGTGCAACCATGGCTGCGCCATCGGTCAGCTCGACCCTATGGAGGTATTCTACATGCGCACGCGCGGCATCCCCGAGCATCAGGCACGGCTGCTGCTGCGTCAGGCATTCATGGACGACGTGATCGACGCCATAACCATCCCGGCCCTCAACCAGCGGCTGCGACTCCTCGTGGAACGCCGCTTCGCCGGCGACTCCGACGCCGCCTGCGGCGCCTGCTCTTTTCAATAATTCCAATACCTCCTATAATCGCCCATGCTTGTCTCCAAGATCCGAGAGCAGTTTCCCATTCTGGGCCGGACAGTGGCCGGCAAGCCGCTCGTGTACCTCGACAACACTGCCACGAGCCAGACGCCGCGCCGCGTCGTCGACGCCATCGTCGACATGTACACGACCCATAAGGCCAACGTGCACCGTGGCGTACACACCCTCAGCCAGGAAGCCACCGACCTCCAGGAACTGACACGCCGCCGCGTGGCCCGCTATATCAACGCCGAAAGCCATGAGGAAATAATCTTCACACGCGGCACCACCGAGGGCATAAACCTCGTGGCCTCCTCTTTCGGCTCTCTGCTGCCGGAGGGTGGCGAGATTATCCTCACGGTCATGGAGCACCATGCCGATATCGTGCCGTGGCAGCTGCTGGCGCAACGCCGCGGACTGAAGATAAAGGTCGTGGACATCGACGACAGCGGCGCGTTGCGCCTCGACGGTTACCGCGCCCTCTTCGGCCCCGATACCGTCATGGCCGCATTCACGCATGTGAGCAACGTGCTGGGCACTGTGAATCCTGTCAGGGAGATGACGGCCTACGCTCATGAGCACGGCGTACCGGTGCTCGTGGACGGCGCACAGGCCGTGCCGCACATGAAGGTAGACGTGCGCGATCTCGGCGTCGATTTTTACGCCTTCTCCAGCCATAAGATGTATGGTCCGGCTGGCATCGGCGTGCTCTACGGTCGCCGCGAGCTCCTAGACAGTATGCCTCCCTACCAGGGTGGCGGCGAGATGATAAAGCATGTGAGCTTCGACGGCACAACATATGCCGACCTTCCCTTCAAGTTCGAGGCGGGCACTCCCGACTTCGTCGATATAGCGGCTCTGGGGGCTGCCCTCGACTTCATGGAGGAGACGGGTATCGAGGCCATCGCCGCCCACGAGCGGCAGCTCCTGGAGCAGGCTACCGCCGGGCTGATGGAAATCCCCGGTATGCATATATACGGCACCACGCCCGGCAAGGAGGCCGTGATAAGCTTCAATGTGGATGGAATACACAACTATGACATAGGCATGCTCCTCGATAAGCAGGGCGTGGCTGTACGCACGGGCCACCACTGCGCGCAGCCGCTTATGGAACGCCTCGGCATCCCTGGCACCGTCAGAGCCGGTTTCGCCGCCTACAACACCCCCGAAGAAGTCGATGCCTTCCTCACCGCCCTCCGCCGTGCCGTCGACATCCTCCGCCCCTGACATTCGCCCTCCTTTCGACGGGAGAACGGCTTCTTTTTTTGACGGGAGAACGGCTTATTTTTTTGACGGGAGAATGGTTTATTTTTTTGACGGGAGAACGGGAGAACAGGAGAGTTTGGTAAATTATTGCCAGCGAAACAGCTATTTATCTGCCAAAAAACTTATCTGATTCTCCTGTTCTCCCGTTCTCCCGTCAAAAAAAG
>CABUTY010000252.1 GCA_902494595.1 uncultured Porphyromonadaceae bacterium
AACATTGGCGGTAAAAAAATAGAGCTTACGAACAGCAGCTATTCTTTTTTGAGGGACAGCAGTCGTCAAGCATCCGTGAAAACAGTTGCCGGGCAAGTTTCCAGTTCTCTACGTTGATGCAATACTTTACTTTTGGCGGCTCGATGATGCCTTGGATCAGCCCCGCCTCTTTCAACTCGCTCAGATGTTGCGACACTGTGGCCTTCGCAATCGGAAGCACCTCATGTATATCGCCGAAGAAACATTCGTTTCTCTGAGAGAGAAAATTGAGAATCGCTATCCGCGTTGGATGCCCCATCGCTTTCGCAAACCTCGCAAGACGCTCCTGTTCGGGTGTTATCTCTAATTTTGCCATATCATTTTTTGTTGTTCGCAAAATTACAAACAATATTTGATATATCCAAACATAGCGATGATTTTTTGAGGCGAGCAAAGTCTCACGAGGATTACGTGATGTTAAATGACATTAAATAATCCAGCACTCCTAAGTTGTCAAAACATCGTATCATTTGATGATAATAAAACACCCAATATTACTGCCATTTCCGGGTGTAATATTGGGTGTAGATTTTGCAAATGCTTTATAATCAAGCTGATTGGCGGAGAGAGAGGGATTCGAACCCCCGGAGCTGTTACACTCAACGGTTTTCAAGACCGTCGCAATCGACCACTCTGCCATCTCTCCTTGAGCCGTCATGGCTTTTCGGTCTGCAAAATTAATACTTTTTTTCTTATTACACAAATAACGGGCAGAAACTGATGACGGGTTTTTTGCGATTTTTTCAAGACTGATTTGTGAGTTTGTAATTTTTCTATTATTTTTGAATTTTAAAACAACGGATTCATATGAAGCAACTGAAAGGATATCTTGTAATCGCAGCCACATTGATATGTAGCGCTTTCACCGCCATGGCACAGCTGCCGTCGGTTCAGCTAAAAGATCTCAAGGGCAAGACGGTTGATACCTCGACATTGGGCAACGACGGCAAACCCTTCATAATAGATTTCTGGGCCACATGGTGCAAGCCTTGCGTCCGGGAACTGAAGGCCATTCACGACCATTACCCCGACTGGCAGGAAGAAACAGGCGTGAAAATTTACGCCGTGTCGGTGGATGATGCGCAGAACTCTCTGAAAGTCAAACCGATGGTTGACCGAATGGGCTGGAATTACGAGGTACTGCTTGATTCCAACAGCGAGTTCGCCCACTGCATGGGTGCCAACAACGTGCCGCATACCGTGATTGTAGACGGCAACGGCAATATTGTATGGTCGCACGCCGGTTATACCGACGGTTCTGAGGAAGAGCTTATCGAGAAAGTGCGCGAACTCCTAAAATAATATCGCCATGAGACTACCGCGATTGTTACTGACAGCGGCATTCGCCACAAGTGCGTTGGCCGTCAGCGGTGCCGGCAAGGTGTCGGTGCACGGGTCGGTGCAGGCCGACGTGCTCTTTCCGCAGAAAGATGCATCGATAGGAGCCACCGACGACTATGACTCCCCCATCCTCTTCAACACCTATGCCGATGTGCGGCTTGCCAGCAAATATGTGGATGCCGGCATGAGATTCGAGTTCATGAAATGGCCCCTTCCCGGCTTTGACCCAGATTTCGCAGGCTGGGGATTCCCGAACATATATGTAAAAGGGAAAATCAAAGGTGTGGAACTGACGGCCGGCACATTTTACGAGCAGTTCGGTTCGGGCTTCATACTCCGCACATATGAGGACAGGACTTTAGGCATCGACAACTCCATACTGGGAGGGCGCATGAAAGTCAACTGCGTCAAGGGTTTGCGGCTCACCGCCTTGGGCGGTCTGCAACGCGTGTACTGGGACTGGAAGCTGCAGAGCCAGGTATACGGCGCCGATGTAGAGGCCGATATTCATGACTGGATACCGTCAATGAGAGCCATGGACGCCGCCCTCACCCTTGGCGCATCCTGGGTGCTCCGGCATGAAAAGGACGACGGCGACATATTCCTCGACGGTACCGACTATCGTCTGAAACTCCCCGAGGAGACTAATGCCATCGACATCCGTGGCACCTTTACCAAGGGTCCATGGTCGCTGCAGGCTGAATATGCGTGGAAAGGGCAGGATCCGTCGTACGACAACGACTATACCTACAATCACGGACAGGCCGTGATGCTCACCGGCTCTTATTCCCGCAAAGGACTGAGCGCCAGCCTTCAGGCCAAGCGCAGCAGCAATTTCTCCTTCCGTTCCCAACGCAAGCGCAACGGTCTTCCGGCATTCATCAACTATATGCCGGCCTTTACCTACCAGCATACTTACGCACTGCCTGCCCTCTTCCCCTACGCCACGCAGTACGGACCGGGCGAATGGGCCCTCAACGGCGCTTTCGGCTATACCTTTCCTCGCAAATCGGCTTTGGGAGGCAGATACGGCACAAGCCTGACCGTAAATCTCAGCTACATATCCTCACTGGTACACGAAGGCGACCCGCGAAATCCCATCAACGGAGCGGTAATGGGCACCGACGGCTACAAGTCGCCGTTCTGGAAGATGGGACATACCAACTACTGGGACTTCAACGTGCAACTTGAGAAGCGGCTGTCAAAGCCTGTGACGCTGCATTTCATGTACATGAACCAGCGCTATAACCGACAGGCCTTGGAGAACGAAGGTGGCAACATATACAACAACATCTTCGTGGCCGACGCCAGATGGCGCATCAACCGCAAGTTCACACTGCGCGGAGAAGTGCAATACATGCTGTCGCACGAGGACAGCGCCGAACGCGATTTCATGGACGCACATCCTGAAAGGGACCGTCGCGACTGGTTCTATGCCCTGGCGGAATTCTCCTGGACGCCTTACCTGATGTTCTCGGTATCCGACATGATCAATACCGGCGGCACGGGCAACCATTATTATATGTTCGGCATCACGGGCAACTACCGCAACAACCGGCTGATGCTCAGCTACGGACGCACTCGCGAGGGCTTCAACTGCTCGGGAGGCATGTGCCGGTATGTTCCGGCAATGAAAGGTTTCCAGATAAATTACACCTATAATTTCTGACGGCCATGGCAATTGACATTAATAAAATCCTCCATACAGCCGCGGCCTCAGGGCTGCTGATGCTCGGCGCCATATCGTGCGATGTGACACCCGACGAACGCTTCGTCTACGAAGAGCCTGTGACCAGACAACGCACGGTGTTGCTGATGGATTTCACGGGCCAGAAATGCGTGAACTGCCCGGAAGCTCACGAAGTGATGCAGCAGCTTGTGCAGCAGTATGGCGACACGGCCCTTATCACAGTAAGCATCCATGCCGGTGCACTGGCCACATCAGTAGACCGCACCAACTTCGAGCGCAACAACATAGGGCTGATGATAGCAGAAGGGGATGTCATGAACAATGCCTTTGGCATCAACACGTGGCCCATGGGAGTCGTTGACCGCATCAACGCGCCGGGTGCCGGCATGCTGGTACCCGAATGGGCCGG
>CABUTY010000253.1 GCA_902494595.1 uncultured Porphyromonadaceae bacterium
TCTCAAAGGGCTTCCCGGACAGACCAATTATTCGGCGGCCAAGGCAGCCCTCACAGGTGCCACAAAGGCGTTGGCACAGGAGGTGGCGCCCCGTAAGGTCACGGTCAATGCCGTGGCTCCAGGTTTTGTCAGAACGGATATGACCCGAGACCTCGATGAGGACTCACTGAGGAAAACCGTTCCGATGGGACGGTTCGGCGAACCGGAAGAGGTGGCCGACCTCGTGGCTTTCCTCGCATCACCGAATGCAGCTTATATCACCGCTCAGACCATTTCCATAAACGGGGGATTATATTGACGGATATGAACAGAAGAGTAGTAGTGACCGGCATGGGCATATGGTCATGCATAGGGAGGAACAAGGAGGAAGTTTGTGAGTCGCTGTAGGCCGGCAAGTCGGGCATCGGTATCGAGGAGATACGCCGTGAGTACGGTTATCGGTCGGCTCTCACAGGTATTGTGGAGCGTCCTAAACTCAAGGGGATTCTGGACCGCCGTGCGCGGGTGAGTATGCCGGAAGAGGCCGAATATGCCTATATGGCGGCCGCCGAGGCTTTCCGTCAGGCCGGCGTGGATGAAGAGTATCTGAAGAATCACGAGGCCGGAGCAATCTTCGGCAACGACTCGTCGGCGGTACCGGTAATTACGGCTGCAAATATCATGGCCGACAAGCACGACTCGGCATTGCTCGGCTCCGGATACATATTCCAGTCGATGAACTCGACGGTTAACATGAACCTGTGCTCGATTTTCGGGCTTCGTGGCGTCAATTTCACCATCAGCTCTGCATGTGCCAGCGGATCTCACTCCATAGGCATGGCCTATCTGCTGATAAAGAACGGTCTGCAGGATATGGTACTTGCCGGAGGCGCGCAGGAGGTGAATCATCTGTCGATGGCCACTTTTGACGCGCTTAACGCATTTTCGACGAGGATGGATGAGCCGGAGAAGGCATCACGTCCTTTCGACAAGGACCGCGACGGACTGATACCGAGCGGTGGCGCGGCGGCGCTTGTTCTCGAAGATTATGAGCATGCGGTGGCGCGTGGCGCGACAATACTGGCGGAAATCGCCGGCTACGGTTTCTCGTCGAATGGCGGCGGCATCTCGCAACCGAGCGACGAAGGCTCCGTGCGGGCCATGCAAAGAGCTATGGACGATGCCGGCGTCACTGCCGATGAAATAGACTATATCAACGCCCACGCCACATCCACCAGCCAGGGCGACATGTTCGAGGCCATGGCGCTTGACCGACTCTTCAACGGCAAAAAGGCGCTGATAAGTTCCACCAAGTCGATGACGGGCCATGAATGCTGGATGGCCGGCGCCTCGGAGGCCGTATATTCCATTCTTATGATGCAGAAAGGCTTCGTGGCCCCAAACATCAATTTCGAGAATCCCGATGAATATTCACGTAATCTGAACATAGCCGCCAATACCATTGACATGCCGGTGAATACCGTGCTCTCCAACTCCTTCGGCTTCGGCGGCACCAACAGCGCCCTGATATTGAAAACATTATTTACGCACTTAAAACAATGAGGATATCGGTTGCAATAGCATTGTTGCTCTTCTCGGTTTTCTCTTCTATAGCGGGAGTAAAACTGGAAAGCGGCTCGCTTGCATGTCTTGCCGGCAGCAAGAGAGTCGGGATTACTTACGTATGGGACCAGGCGGTATATTGTTATGGCGGCAATCTGGATGATTTCCTTCACAGAGCACGCCGTGAAGCCAACTGGGAAGAGGTGTCGTTCCGAGACATGGCTCAGGAATTTAATTCGGAGACTTTGAAGTATGGAATCCGGATGGTCTGGATGGAGCACGAGGCTGAAGCACCGTATTACTTCGTGATGGTCGTACGGCATATCGATGAGAACGGGGATATTGAAGGCAAAATGGCATTGCGCTGCACGGCGAACGATAACGTGGAGGCCGTATTGAAATTTTCATCCGATGATGCCGACGATAACGACGAGTATGTGTTCCGCGACCAGTTTGAATCAATAGGGGAGGCTTTGGGGAAGAGTGTGGTGAAAGCTATGAAGAAAAGCAGACAACAGTAATATTAATCACTAAACATTCAGAACGATGAAAAAGATTTTTCTGACGATGGTGCTGGCCGTAGTGGGTTGTGTGACAGCAATGGCAGGCAGTGACATCAAGCTTACGGAAGGTTCCGTGGCTTCGCTTAAGGACGGGGGCACAGCCTCTGTTGTAATCGACATGGCCGACACTCAGTTTGACAACAAGAAGCCGCTCCGCAAGGACGATCGTTTCCGGAATGTCGACGAGCAGATTCCGGAGTGCACTTCTGAGTTTATCAGAGAGTTCAACGACAACTCCAAGAAGTTCCGTCTTACCGACAATGCCGGCGAGGCTCAGTATGAGTTCGTTGTTAAGATCACCAATCTTGACACATTCATCAACGTGATGTCGTTCAAAGGAGGTATCGGTATCAAGCTATGGGGTACTGTGACCATCAGGAAGAAGGATTCGGGCGAGACAGTGGCAGTGTTCACCATGGATGAAGAGGGCAATAGCGGCTTTACCTATCAGATAGCTCTTGAAGAAGGCTTTGAAGGCATTGCCAAGTATATTGCCAAGCGCATTAACAAAGGCAAATGATGACATAAAGGGAGAATGCTCTATGCATTCTCCCTCAATAATAATGCAATGATATGAAATTGTTTCCAGCGCTTGAGAAGAGGTATAGTAAGGAGCAGCTAAGTGCGAGGGAGGCACAGCGGATGGCGGAGTTCATAGCTTTCGGCCCGGTGGTGTTCCAGACGGCGCGGATAATGCTCAAATGGGGCATCCTCGACATGCTTCGCGACAGCGAGAATGGGATGACCATACGCGAGGTAGCCGATAAGGCCGAAATCTCGGAGTATGCCTCGAAATGTCTGCTCGAAGCAGCCTTGTGCATAGGCATAGTACTGACAAATTCCGGCACTGACCGCTTCACGATATCCAAAACAGGATGGTTTCTCATCAACGACCAGGCTACCAGGGTAAATCTTGATTTCAATCACGATGTCAATTATCGCGGATGGTATTACCTCGACGAAGCCCTGAAGGAAGGAAAGCCGGCAGGTCTGAAGACTCTCGGCGACTGGCCTACAATATACGAAGGGCTGTCGTCGCTGCCTGAACAGGTTCAGGACAGCTGGTTCGGCTTCGACCATTTTTATTCCGATCATTCGTTCGACGAGGCGTTGGAGATAGTGTTCTGGTCTCGCCCGAAAACACTTCTGGATGTAGGAGGCAATACTGGCCGCTGGGCACTGCGTTGCGTGGATTACGACAAGGATGTGCGTGTCACCATTCTCGACTTGCCGCAGCAGATAGGGCTCATGCAGGCCAACGTGGCCGGCAAAGAGGGCGCCGACAGAATCGACGGACTGGGAGTTAACCTTCTCGACGAGCGTTGCGAGATGCCTGCCGGACGCCGTTTCGACGCCA
>CABUTY010000254.1 GCA_902494595.1 uncultured Porphyromonadaceae bacterium
GTCGTTTGATTTCTTCCCGAGGAGTGCGGGCGGCCTTTCATCGCGAACATTCTGCCCACCGACTGCAAAAATAATAAATCCCCGCCGTTTATCCTAATTATTTTACAATATTTTAGCTCCTTTTCCACTCTTTATTCATATCTGGTTTGTTGTCAACGGGTTAAGAGTTGTGACGGCGACGCCAGCCGGATAGTGAGTTGGGCGGAGGATTCCCGTGATGCCATAAGTGCAGTATGCCGAGAGAAGCAGAATTTTAAGGAACGCGTTCTAAGCTTGAGTCCAACTATTGTGTGGATATGATTGTTGTATCAAGAAACATGTGGAATATGAAGAAACTGACTATTAGATTTGGTGTGCTTGTAATGGTGATTATGAGCCTGTTGACTCTGACAGCTTGTGGCGACGATGATGATCCGGATGTGGATCCGCCGGTAAACCTTAGCTCGCAGATTATAGGAGCGTGGGAAGAAACCGAGGATGACGACATTACAGGACAGGAAGTCAGCTATGTCCTGACTTTCAATGTCGACAATGATGTCAGGGGCTATATGTATGGCGTACGTGTCTTTGAAGGCAAGTATTCAATCAAGGGAAACAAGGTGAAGATGTCTCTCAGGTCGATTGATAATCCCGCGACTGTAGAGGAAACCGAGCTGACCGTAATCTCCATCAACAAGAGGGAGATGACGATAGTCGACGAAGATGGAATCACCGAGGACCTCGACAAAATCTCCAACGACGGGAATTACGTACCCAAACCATTAAAACCGTAGTTAAAGGCTTCGAAAAAAGACCTCACTAAGTGGACGCTGTGTGGCGTCCATTTTTTTGCTCAAGCCATTTTTGCGGTGCATTTACTTCTCTCAGCCTTCGGCCAGATTTGGGGGAATTTCGGGTCAAGCCGAAATCCCGGTGCATGAAATTTTTTGAAAAGTGTTAGAAACTGTTTAAATATATGTGTAAATTTATATTATACTTTATGAAGCCATGCTTTTAAGAATCTTTTTGGTGCTTTCCGCCAGGTTTCGTCGGTCACGATGCCCGCATCGCTCCCTCCTCAACTTGCGGAAATCCCACAAAAATCTTCTCAAAATCATTGGCTCATAAATTTAAACAGTTTCTTAAATTTGCGGTATGAAAACCGCAGATGCAATATGGATGTGCCTTCCCGAGGGGTTGGACGAGCTTTTTGAGATGGTGCGTTTTGAAAGACAGACCAGTCATACGGCATATGGCTTGATGAGAAGAAGAAATTGTTGGACGAGGACTATCGTAACCCCAACAAGTAGCCCGTGGCTATACGGAATATGTTACGATACAGGACTATCCGATGCGTGGCAGACCGGTCTATCTGCATATGCGCAAGAACAAGTGGTGGGATAAAAAAATTGGCTCATAAAATTACTTAAAGAATCCCAAAGAATCATAAAAGAGCCTGAATTTCAGTGCTTAATTTACTGAAACTCAGGCTCTATATTGGTTGTGGAGCATACAGGACTCGAACCTGCCACCTCTTGACTGCCAGTCAAACGCTCTAGCCAGATGAGCTAATGCCCCGATTTGCAGTGCAAAATTAGTGATAATATTTGGAACTGCAAAATATTTTCGGAATTTTTTTCAAAAAAATTCGGATACAGCCCAATGGATATGATGTACCTGCCGCTTTTGTGATTCTCTGAAAATTACTGTGGCCAAGGTTCTGTGAACTCTCGGTGCAGTTCCGGTAAGTTCTGTGATTCCCAAAACGCGGTCGAAGCCTGAGAGAAGCAAAAAGGATTGGGGCGATATTCGCTCGGCTATTGCCATACTCGCCTTTTTCAATTACCTTTGTAAGTCCGATAGATGTCGGACATATGAATAGTTTAAAAGGGAAACATAGCACACAACAGTATGAATAGAAATGGATTTATAGCAGGGGTGCTGTCGTTGATGATGGCTATGGGCATGATGACGATGCCGGTAACGGCGGCAGATGCGGGCAAAGGAGGCATCAGCAGCGACATGCTTGCCGGGATGAAGAAGGCATATGGCCGTGACGGTAACAGCAAGGCATTGCGCAATGCTCTTGCCGGCAATTCGATAGACGCGCTTGCCGCCAATGCCGACAACCGTGGTAGATTCGACGACAGGTTTTCGCATCGGGTAAAGAGCAGCGGCATTACCGACCAGAAGCGTTCGGGACGTTGCTGGCTGTTTACGGGCCTCAATGTGCTCAGAGCACAGATGATGGCCAAAAACAATCTGCCCGAACTGAAGCTGTCACAAAACTACAATTTCTTCTATGACCAGCTGGAGAAGTCGAATCTTTTTCTGCAGGGTATCATAGACACGGCCGACAAGCCGGAGGATGACAAGATGGTCGACTGGCTTATGAGCCATCCGTTAAGCGACGGAGGACAGTTCACGGGCGTTGCCGACAACATCATGAAGTATGGCGTGATACCGGCGGAAGTATGGCCGGAGACGTTCTCAGCCGACAATACGTCGCGGCTTAACCAGCTGCTGTCGCTGAAGCTGCGCGAGGATGCTCTTGAACTGCGGGATATGGTCAAGGGAGGCAAGAGCGCCAAGGAGATAGCGGCGCGCAAGGATAAGATGCTGCAGGAAGTGTACCGTATGCTGGCTCTTACATTGGGCGAGCCCCCAACAGAGTTCACATGGACGCGTCGTGATGCCGACGGCAACAAGGTCAGCACCAGGCGATATACTCCCAAGGAGTTTTACGACGAATATGGCGGCAACGACCTTAAGAACGGCTATGTAATGCTGATGAACGACCCTACCCGACCCTACTACAAGCTCTACACCATCGACTATGACCGGCACAGTTATGACGGCGACGACTGGACATACGTGAACCTGCCGGTGGAAGACATCAAGAAAATGGCCGTCAGCTCCATAAAAGACAGTACGGCAATGTATTTCTCATGCGATGTGGGAAAGTTCATCGACCGTGACAAGGGCTTGCTTGATCCTGACAATTATGATTACGCATCTCTTTTCGGTACGACCTTCGGCATGGACAAGAGCGAGCGTATCCGCACCCATGCCAGCGCCTCGTCGCATGCCATGACACTGGTGGCCGTGGATCTTGACGAGAACGGCAAGCCCGGCAAGTGGCTGGTGGAGAACAGCTGGGGCAAAGGAGCCAACGACGGCCATCTGATATTGTCCGACAAATGGTTTGACGAGTATATGTTCCGTCTGGTGGTGGACAAGAAGTATGTTCCGGCCGAGACCCTCGAGATACTGCGTCAGAAGCCTACGGTACTTCCGGCATGGGATCCGATGTTCGCGCCCGATGCCGATTGAGAAAATTTCTAAATACGAAAACGAGGCTGTCTAACAACCAAAGTTAGGCAGTCTCTCTTTTATACACAAAATCTGAAGATTTAGGCTGCATTTGCCACAACTGATATAATCTTTGGGTAAAAGTTTAAATGAGGGTTCGTA
>CABUTY010000255.1 GCA_902494595.1 uncultured Porphyromonadaceae bacterium
CGATGACGCCGCCAAGGTCATTTCCCTTGAACTGCGGCAGTATGAAGGCGAAGGTGAGGTGGCATGCAATCAGCAGCAAGGCACCGAGCACCAGCATGGAAGCCGCTTTCCCCTTATAGTCAACATAATTGCCGAGAGCCGGTGTAATTCCTACGGCCAGCAGAGGGAACACAGCGAAAATAGCTGCCGCCGACTGACGCATATAGCCCATAACGCAGTAGGCCACCAATGCCACCAACGCAACCGCCAGTGCCGGATATTTCACACTCTTCTTTTTCATGAAGCTGAAAGCGAAAGCACCTATGGCAACTATCAGCATTATAACATACTGAATATATGTGGCGAGGTCGCTCTTCCAGAACTCCGTGACACCTTCAGGATGCAAAGTGAGGTTGCACTGAAGCATGTTCACCGCATACTTCTGGAAGGGGAATATGGCAGAATAATAGAGCACGCAGAGAAGAGCCACCAGCCAGAATGCCCAGCTTGAGAGAATCTTGCCGAGATCCGAAATTCTGAAGGGATCGTCTTTCTCCTCGGCTTCACCGGTCTGCGAGTCAAGCTTCTTGTCCATGAAGAAATAAGTCACGAACATTATAAGGGCAATCATAAGGAGAATCACACCGAAAGCCACCGAGCGAGATACGCTGACATCGCCGCCGAAGTTTGCCACGAGCGGCGAGAATATCATACATGTACCGACGCCGAGACGGGCGAGAGCCATTTCCGAACCCATAGCCATGGCCATCTCGCGACCTTTGAACCATTTCACGATACCACGCGATACCGTGATGCCTGCCATCTCCACTCCGCAGCCGAATATCATGAAGCCTATCGCCGAGAATTTGGCTGATGCCGGCATCCCTTCGTAGAAAGGTGCCACGCCAAGCTCCTGGAAACCGGGGATATAGTTGAGATGATCGGTAAACCATGTCTCAAGGCTGCTGCCGGCAAACATGTCGGTAAGGGCGTACCAGTTGATGGCCGCTCCTATGAGCATCACCACTCCCGAGAGAAGTGCCGTGAAGCGAACTCCCATCTTGTCGAGAATGATTCCCGCGAATATCAGGAAGAAGATGAACACGTTCAAGAAGGTTTCGGAGCCCTGCATGGTGCCGAAAGCCGTGGAGTCCCATCCCTTCTGCGACTGAAGAAGGTCCTTGATAGGCGACAGGATATCCATGAAGATGTAGGAGCAGAACATGGCGAAAGCCAGAAGCCCCAGCGCGAGCCATCGGGCCCACGCTTTGTCGCGCAGCAGTTCGCCGCTGTGTTGTTTGGTTGCAGTCATTGTTATTGTCGTTTTGATTTCTTCGTTCATTGGGGAATACAGCACTCCCTCAGCCTCTCTTCTATCGGAGAAGAAAGGCTTTGAAACGCAAAAATACAAATTTTATCCCACAATCTCAATGGAATGCGGGATAAAAGCTAAAATGCAGGGATAAATGAGGGAATATCCCCGTATTGGATGTCGTCAGAGCGAGATGTTCTTGGCAGTGTCTATGAGACCGTCGAGGGCGTGGGGGTCGGCGCCTGTGGCGCGTTCCACTTCCTTGCCGTCGGCATCAAGAAGGATGAAGGTAGGCACTGCCTGGACACCATAGCGGTCGGCAAGCTCAGGATTCTCGTCGATGTCCACGAAACTGAAGTTCACTATGTCGCTGTGAGTCTGTTGCAGCTCATGCACATAAGGAGCAATCATCTTGCAGGGTCCGCACCATGTGGCAGAGAAGTCGATGATGGTGGGCAGCCCGTTTTTGACGCTGTCAGCGGGGTCCTTGTGAGGAGTGTGGATGGCGTTTTCGGTAGCCGGACGCTCCACAGATATCGTGTCGTCATTCCCGGCGGCACGCTTGTTGCCGCACGATGCCATAAGAAGCATAACGCCGGTAAGGCATAATAGTCTTGTTATCTTCATGATATTTTATATTTTGTGATTTTCGGAAAAACGGCCTCCATGGGTATAATACTCAGGAAGGCCGTTTTGTTCGGTAATGGAGAAGCGGCAAATCCGCCTCAGCGGGTTCAGTTTATTTCCTTGTTGTGCTCGAGGAGGAGCGTCATCGAGGGACGGTCACAGATTTCGGCGGGACCGAAGTACTGGATCGGGCCGGGATACTGGTAGAGGGTATTGAGGGCGAGAGTCTCGCGCATGGAGGCGAACTTAAGGTAAGGACGTCCGTTGAGGTTTACGAGAGCTTTCTGTATCACAGGCTTCATTTCGCCCTTGCGGCGCTCCATGTTCATCATCATGGTGATTGGTATACCGCCGGCAATCCAGTTCTCGCTGGGCTCGGTGAGGTTTCTAACGCTTGACATGTAGCCGGTAACGCCGGCGTTTATGAGCATTGCGGCGTTGTAGCCGAGGGCGTAAGTATAGTCGGCGTCGAAGTTTGTGGGGTCGGCGCAACGTCCCTCGTAGCCGAAGAAGTGGTGCTGGGCATTGAATTTGCCTACGTATTCGCCGGCTTCAGCCATCTCTTCAAGACGTTTGGCAACCATGCGGCTCAGCAGGTTCTCGGTTTCGATGAGCGACACCTGCACGTTGCCGTGGCTGTCGCGGTCGAGGCTCAGCTGCAGTGCGATATTCTTGGGAAGGCTCTTGTAGAGGTCGGCGTTCGACGGCGACAGATAGCCGTAGATGCACTCCAGCTTGTCGGTTTCCTCGAGGTCGGCGAGTTCCTCGGAATGAGCCTCGATCACATCGTTTAGCTCGGCGATGAGCGTCTTCATGGAGGGGATGAACTCTATGAGGCCCTCGGGGATGAGGACGGTACCGAAATTCCAGCCCAGTTTGGCACGCTCGGTAATCACGTAGCATATGTAGCTGACGATATTGTCGAGAGTCATGCGCTTGGCCTGCACTTCCTCGGAGATGATGCAGATGTTTGGCTGGGTCTGCAGGGCGCATTCAAGAGCTATGTGGGAAGCGGAGCGGCCCATCAGCTTGATGAAGTGGTAATACTTCTTTGCGGAGTTGCAGTCGCGCTGGATATTGCCGATTACCTCGCTGTAGACCTTGCAGGCGGTATCGAAGCCGAAGGAGGTCTCGATCCATTCGTTCTTGAGGTCGCCGTCGATGGTCTTGGGCACGCCTATCACCTGAACGTCGGCGCCGATGTTCTTGTAATACTCGGCGAGCACAGCGGCATTGGTATTGGAGTCGTCGCCGCCGATAATCACCAGAGCCTTGATGTTGAGTTCCTTGAGGATCTTGAGACCGGAGTCGAACTGTTCGGGTTTCTCAAGTTTTGTGCGGCCTGAGCCGATGATGTCGAAACCGCCGGTGTTGCGGTAGTCCTTGATGATGCCGGCGGTAAGCTCCATGTACTGATGGTTGTTGAATCCGGCAGGGCCCATGAGGAAACCGTAAAGGCGGTTTTCCTTGTTGAGGGTTTTGAGTCCGTCGAATATACCGCTAACGACATTGTGTCCGCCGGGAG
>CABUTY010000256.1 GCA_902494595.1 uncultured Porphyromonadaceae bacterium
GCCTTCCTTAAGAGCGGCCTACGGGTTTTCTTATTAACGATTTTCCGGTTGCAAAATTACAAACTTCGTGCCACAAAACCAACAGTCGTCTCCCGACGCCCCTTTACAAACAAAAAAAACCGGCCATATATGACCGGTTCAAGAAGCGCTTTTCTCATAGCGCTCTTATGTCTGAAATTGTCAGCGGGCCACGTTGGTGTCCACGGCCACGCCGTCGCCGGTGGCGATTACCGTGGTGTCGGTGCCGTTGCTGAAGGGCATGTCCTCGATATCGCCCACAATCGTGGGATGGGTCATGTTGACGCCGGCTCCGTCGGGAAGAGGAAAGGCCTGGTATTTGGAGTATTCCTCCACCTTTTTCTGATTTGCCTCGTCGAAGTCGGTAAGGGGCACATTATATACCGCGCCACGGAACATGTCGAGATACGGATACTTCTCGCTGAGCTTCGCCAGGTCGTCGGCGGCTCGCTGATACTCTGGCGTGGAATCGTTGGGCTGCGGATTGATGATGTCGAAATATTGCTGCGCCTTCTTGGCGTAATCGCCGCAATAATCGAGCATCACGGCATAATCATTCTGCGAGAGGGTTTCCTTGGAGTCGAGCTTTTTGGCTACATCCTCGGCCGTAGGAGTCTTCGACCCGCACGATACCATTGCCACGCTCATCACAGCCATCATCAGGATGCCAAGCATCAGGCCTATTCTCTTTTTCATAACCATTGTATTTGATTGTTTTCAGATTCAGAAATTGTCGCCGAGGTATTTGTCGACAGGTTCGCGCAGCCGGTAAAGGATGCGACGGCGGAGCTGCGGGTCGGTGTCGATCATCTGCGACAGCTCCCAATGCTGACCGGCCTCCTCGCGGAGCAATGCCGACGTGGTGTCGACATCCGTAAGATTCCATGTCAGCAGCACCGTCTTTATCTTCAGGGCCTTGAGCTTGCGCACCAGCATCTCATGGTCGGCGTCGCCCGTTATCAGCACCACATAGTCGAAATGACGGAAAATGGCCAGCTCATACGCCTCCAGAGCAAACCAAACGTCTACTCCCTTCTCCACGACCTCCGTCTGCCCGTCGCGCTCAATCTCCCGCAGATGCTTGTAATGGAACACCACGTCGTTCTCTATGAGCGTGTCCTCGAACTTCCTCTCATTATAAAGGAGGTGCTTGTCGTAGGCCTCCTTTACTCTGAAACGCCCGCGGAAATAATGGGCCTCCGTAATCTGGCAGTCCGATATGTTGATGCCTTCCTGCATCGATACTTCGCTGCAGATGTATTCAAAGAGGGCGCTGACCTTGATGATGCTCCGGTCGCGGGCCTTCAGCGCCCGGTTCACCTTAGCATAATAGCCGCCATCTATGAATACCCCTATAGATAAAAAGTCTATCATCTTTCCTCCTTGTTCGGCCGCCGGGTTTCTCCGACGATACCCAATGGTATAACATCCTGCCGTCGCCAATGTTCACGTCATACACCTTTTAATCACAAACCGAACCGGAACTCTAAGTGCAGTTCCGGTTCGGTTCTGTGATTAAAAAATCCTTTATTCAGCGAGGCGGGTTATAATCTCCTTGAGGAGCTTGTAGAACTCGGCCACCGACTGAATGTTGGCTTTCTCTCCGGGCGAATGGATGTCCTTGAGAGTGGGTCCGAAGCTGACCATGTCGAGATTCGGCATCTTCTCGAGGAAGAGTCCGCATTCCAGACCGGCATGGAGGGCCTCCACACGCGGCTCGGCACCGAACAGGTCCTTATAGGAATCCTTGGCCACCTTGAGCACGCGGCTCTCCGGATTGGGACTCCAGCCTACATATGCGTCGTCGAACGACACCTCGGCGCCTATCATGCCGAAGAGTGCCTTTATACGGTCGGCTATCTCATCGCGACGCGAGTCCATGGAACTGCGCTGATGCACCGTCACCAGTATCTTGTCGCCGTCGGTCATCTTCACCGATGCCAGGTTGCAGCTTGTCTCTATAAGCCCTTCTATGGCATTCGACATCCCCTGCACGCCGTTAGGGCAGCAGTAGAGCGCCGATACCAGACGGTCGGCCACGGCCGGCTCCATCATCTTTGCCCTCCGCTCCGTTTTCTCCACGGTAAGAGCGAAATCGGGATTCTCGGCAAGCGCGAACTCATTGTGCAGCGTGCAGTTGAACTCATTCACGAAGTCGATGAAATCATTCACGGCATCGCGGCTCACGGCCACCACGGCATGCGCGTCGCGGGGAATGGCATTGGCCAGATTGCCGCCGTCGATCTCGCATATGCCTATGTCTGCGAGTCGGTTGCCGGCCTCCCAGAGCACACGTGCCAGCTGCTGGTTGGCGTTGGCGCGACCCAGACCTATCTCCATGCCCGAGTGACCTCCTTTGAGTCCTCCAAGCTTTACCAGCAGACACTCCCTGTTATCGGGCGTGTCGACCATCGTGTAGGGCACGCGGCATTCCGTGACTTTGCCACCGGCGCAGCCTATCACTATCTGACCCATCTCCTCGCTGTCGAGATTGAGGAGTATGTCGCCGGTGATGAAACCGGCCTGCAGACCATTGGCACCTATGAGCCCCTGCTCCTCGTCGACCGTGAAGAGTGCCTCCAGTGGACCATGCACAAGGTCAGGATCGGTAAGCACAGCCATGGCCGAGGCACATCCCATACCGTTGTCGGCGCCCAACGTAGTGCCCTCGGCACGTACCCAGTCGCCATCAACTACCGTAGTGATGGGGTCGTTGAGAAAGTCGTGCTTCACATCGGGACGCTTCTCGGCCACCATATCCTGATGACCCTGAAGCACTACCGTCGGCGCATCCTTGTGGCCGGGAGTGGCCGGCACGCGCATCACCACGTTGCCAACAGCGTCGCTGTCGGCATCTATGCCGTGACGCTTGGCCCAGTCGAGAAGAAAAGCCTTCATCTTGTCGAGATGATGCGTCGGACGCGGCACCTTCGTAATCTCGTCGAAAGCCTGCCATACCAGGGCAGGCTGCAGTTCTGTTATTTTCATAGCATCTATTTTTCTTGTGATTTGAATTTGGCATAAGCCCTGGCCATGCGTGTATGATATCCGCGACGGGCATAGCTTGCGCCGTTGTATTTCCGGGAGAAGCCGGCCCAGTTCTTGTTTCTGAGGTCGGCAAGCATCCCCGTATTGGTTATGAAAGCGGCGAAGAGTTCAAGCTGCTCGAGTTCGGAAGAACTCATGAGGCGCACCATCTCGTCGACGGTATCGCAGCCGCACAGCGTGTAATTGAACCCTCCTATCTGGAACATGCCCCAGAACGTGCCCATGTTTGCGGCCTGGGCGTTGACCTTGCGAGCATTAGTGAGCTGTGTCCATTCCCGGAGGCCGTAACCCGACAGTGCCGAAGGGACCTTGGCGTTCTTGTCGCCCCCTTTGGCGGTACGGCGC
>CABUTY010000257.1 GCA_902494595.1 uncultured Porphyromonadaceae bacterium
AGAACCCGTTCCTTGATATTCAAAGCCTCGGTGCCGAAACTGATGGCTTCCTGATAGTTGCCTACACGAGCCTCTAAAAAAGCCATATTATTAAGATACCAAGCATATTCTCTATTCTCTTTGCCATGAATCCTTTCTGAGATATTCATTGCTTCGGCAGCTATTCTTATGGCATCTTCAAAATTATTTAGTTCCGCATAACGTAGCATTATCTCATCTAATGCGATAACATATTTTATCGAATAGACTCCGTGAATATTTTTGATGATATTTCCGTATTGTTCAAAGAGTTGCATGCAGGACGCATCACCGGAGTTATATTTAGAGCTTCCAAGGAAATGTAATGTATAGGCATACCACATATGATTTTCGCCGCACACTGATTTCTCGATGTCTGCGCAGGCGGCAAAGCAATTGATTGCATTGGCGTAATCATCGACTGCAAGGTATGCCATTCCTTTTGCGCTTAACGAGTCGGATTGCACGGTCAGGCGGCGGTCAACGGGCTTGAAACGATAGAAATCTGGGTCGATTTGTGCGGCGGTGACGGAGTCGCCGGTGTGATAGAGGCAGGAGGCCAGCCACATGGCAGAATAGTCGCGGCGGTTGCTGGTGCTGTCGAGGAGTGTTTTGTCGATACGGTCACATTGGGTAAACAGCGGAATGGCTTCGCTGTATTTGCCGGCATTGTACAGTTCCACGCCACGGGCGAAAAGAGAGTCAGACCGGGCCATGGTCGGCGCGCTCTGTGCATTTACGGCTGTGGCGAAGAGCAGAGAGAGGAGGAGGGTGGCGATATATCGTATCATGGAGGTGTGTCCGTTAGTTCAACCGACAAATTTAGCCAAAAGAATCGTAAAGACAAAACGCGCATGCGCCACGTAGCGAAAATCCCGATGTCCATCCACGATAATCTGGAATTATCCATTTTTTATGGGCATTTACAAATTGGCTCTTCTCAACCTTAGTCCCCGGTTTGAGGGAATCACAGAACTGAACAGGAACAGCACTGATGAGTCTCAGAACATGCTACACTAATTTTCAGATGGATAACAGAAGCGGTAGATACATCATATTCATTAGTGCTGAGTCTCCGACTCTGCTGGCTATATGCAGTCTGAGCCCCACCTACCTCGCTGTGCTGATGACTGGTACAACCTGCTATCGCGGACGGTTGTACCAGCCATCGGCACAGCTCGTAAGGTGGGGATAACCATGTCTTGCCTCTCCGAGGCAGATTACAATAGATACAGCCGGCAGCTTATTCAACGAACATTCAACATTATTATCAAGTATCCGATCCCTCCTGTTCTCCCGTTCTCATGTCGAAAAAAGAGTCTGTTCTCTTGTCGAAAAAGAGAGCCCGATTCTACCGTCAAAAAAGAGTCAGTTCTCGCGTCGGAAATGGTGCCGGGGGATTGGTCAGAGGTTGGAGTTGTAGTAGGCGGGGTCGCCGGTGACGTTGTTGCCGACGAAAGGAGGCAGGGGGTATGCGGTGTCGCTGTCGGGGAGCTCTATCTCCGCCGTGGCGGGGCGTCGAGGATTGATAAACTCGTCGACTTCCCATATGAAGTCGCCGTAAGGCACTATGTAGCGCCTCTTCTCTATTACCGGACTCTCACATAACGCCAGCATCTCCAGCGCATCCTCGCGCGGTATGGCATATTCGAACTCCTGACGTATGTCGCCATGATTCAGACCTTTGACCGTGAGATACCCCCGGTCATCGTATATGCGCACCCGAACCACACGCTCCGGTATCCTCGACAGATACCCCTGCCTTATCTCATGACAACTCTCGCTCATAGCCTTATAGCTGTCGTTGGCTACAAGATATTTATGTTCTATCTCCAATCCCATAATAAACAAGAACGGCCTATGCCGCGTTAGATATAACGGTATATGCGGAGAATTTATGTCGGTAGCGCAATAAAATATAGACCGTGACGAACCTCCGTGGTATCGCTGGCCGGGCAATAAGCCCCCTCGGCAAGTGTTAATTTTAATATGGGATTCCACTTGAAGAACCAGATATACCGATATAATCATTTATCAACGGCGGCGATGCGTATGTTGGCATCGCTGATGCTGTTTGTATTGACAGGTAGTGCGGATGCTATGGGCAGAACAGTGGGAGTGGTCACCGACGCCGATACGGGCGAGAAGCTGTCGTATGTCACGGTATGTGCCGGAAAAGGGAAGAAACGAAGTTGCGTCACCACCGACTCTATGGGCGTCTTCGTGATGAATAAATTGCCGTCACTAACGCTTCAGGTTCGGTCGGAAGGGTATCAGCCACAGAATGTTAAGGTCAAAAATTCAAGCGACACTTTAAGGATAGGACTTGTGCCGAAGGTTACCGAGCTGGCCGAGTTCGTGGTGCGCCCCAAGAAGCAGAAGTATTCCAAAAAGAACAATCCGGCCGTGGATTTGATGCAGTGGGTACGTGCCGACATGGAGCGTATAAGCCCCGACACGGTGGACGGTTACAACTATGACCTCTACGAGAAGATGGTGGCCGGCATATATGGTTTCGACGAAGGGAAGACGATGCTGTATATACCTGTCAAGGACCGGAAGCGACTGATGTCTCTGATAGATACGGCGATATGGACGGGCGACAGGGTGATGAACCTGGCCATCAAGGAGCGAAGCGGTGTACATGTCTACGACAAGGCGCGCGGCAAGACACTCGACCTGCTCACGGCGCAGCGCAACGACGGCCTCGACAAGGAGTTCAGCCGGGAATATACCAACGTGTTTCTCGACGACGTAGTGAGCGAGATCGACATCTTCGGAAACGACATCAAGCTCCTGCGCAACACGTTTGTGAGTCCGCTATCGCGAATAGGTGCCGACTTCTACAAGTATGAGATAGTGGATACGGTAAGAATCGGCGACCAGGAATGCGTGGAGCTTGCCTTCGTGCCCCACAAGGCCGAGATGACGGGTTTCAACGGCAAACTATACATACCCGTGGGCGACAGCGTGAAGTATGTGCGTCGCGCCATGATGCGACTCCCTAAAAGCGCTAACGTGAACTATATCCGCCAGCTGGTAATCAGTCAGAATTTTACCCTCGACTCCCTCGGCAAACTGCATAAGACTCTCGACGACCTCGTGATGAACGTGCAGATCATACCCAAGACACCGGTGCTTTACTTCTCCCGGCAGACGCGCCATGCAGGCTTCAATTACCGAGGACGACCCGAATACAAAGAATATATGGACAAGATCGGCAATCATTTCATGCTTGCCGAGGATGACGTGACCGACGAGGAATATTGGCGCGGAGTGCGGCTGATACCTCTGACACGCGCCGAGGCAAACCTCTTTGTCGACAATTCCGTATTCAAGACCGACAAGGGTTTCTGGTGGTTCAAGAAGATACTGGCCATAGTGGTGAAAGGG
>CABUTY010000258.1 GCA_902494595.1 uncultured Porphyromonadaceae bacterium
CGACCAGGTTACCGACTTCAAGGCGGTGCCAGACAAGGATGGTGGTCTGAGCGCCACTGTAAGCTTCAAGGCCCCGGCCGTCAATACCGTGGGCGATTCGATAAAATCGATATCGAAAATAGAGCTTTACCGCGGCAAGACACTCATTAACACCTTCAGCAATCCTGCTCCCGGTGCCGATCTTTCGATAACCGACAGAGTGGATTCCGTAGGCGATTATACATATGCGGCAAAACCTTTCAACGACAACGGCAAGGGCAAGGAGGCTGTCGTGGAGACTTTCATAGGCGTGGACTACGCGGCAGCTCCTTCCTCCGCCAACGTTGTCGAGACTGACGAGGATGGCGTCGTGACTATTTCATGGGATGCTGTGACCACTTCCGAGTCGGGAGGGTATATCAACACGTCGCGTATCAGGTATTTCGTCGGAATCATCATGACCGACGGAAGTCTTGCGGAGGTTGCCGACAACATCGAAGGGACTTCCTATACATACCGGGCAGCCGAGAAAGGCGACCAGAAACTGGTGCAGTATGCCGTGGCCTCCCATACCGACCGTGGCTATTCCAAAGGGACCGTCACCGAGCCCGTCACCGCCGGCACTCCTACGGCAGTGCCATGGTGTGAGTCGTTCCCCGACGCCTCTCTCAATACCGTGATGGGTACAAAGGCCATCATCGGTCAATGCCACTGGAGCATAAGCCGCGATTCCAGCTTCCAGAACATGTCGTCGGCCGACGGCGACAACGGTTATGTGTCATTCTGGACCACCGCCCCGGGCGATCAGGGACGACTGTACACCGGCAAATTCCGCCTCGACAACATCCTCAATCCTGCCGTGACTTTCTATATATGTAAACGCACTGCCGGCACGCCTGACATCGGTACCATCGAAGTCGAAATCAAGGAAGGTGCGTCGGATTTCACTACCATCGCCACTGTGAAAGCCGAAACATATCCCCTGAAAGGATGGAACAAGGTGGTGGTACCCATTCCTGCCAAATACAAGGGGAAGGTGATAAACCTCGGTTTCAAGGCAACGCGTGTCACCTACACCTATCAGTTCCTCGACAAGCTGCAGATAGAGGACCTTGCGGAGTATAACCTTGCCGTCAACAAGCTCTCCGGTCCGTCGGTGGCCGATCCGGGCAACGCCATCACTCTCGAGGGAAGCATCACCAACACCGGATCGAAGAGTGCCGAGGGTTATTCTCTTGTGCTCAGATGCAACGGCCGGGTGGTGGATGAAAAACAGGGTGCGACATTGGCAACCGGTGAGGTAGCCTCCGTAAGTTTCAACGTCACTCCCAACGTAAGCCATGGCGAGGACCTTGAATACACTATGGAAGTCAACTGGGACAAGGATGCTCTTGACAGCGACAACAAGGGAGTGGTGCAGATACCTCTCAGAATAAAGAAATATCCGGCTCCCGACGGACTGACTGCACGGCTGGATGACAACGGTGTGGCTCTGTCGTGGAATGCTCCCGAAACCGAAACCGAGACACCCGTGAAGGTTACCGATGATTTCGAGTCCTATCCCTCCTTCGAAAACTCCGCAATCGGAGAATGGGTGCTCTATGACGGCGACCAGGGCAAGGTGGGTGGTTTCCATACCGCCGAAGGACCCGAAATAGTGATGCCCGGCATAGAGATGAACTCCCAGCAGTCTTGGTGGGTGATGGACAACACTTATGAATCATTGAAAGACCTCCCCTCCTTCGATTCGCATTCTGGAATAAAATATCTCGCGCAGCAGTACATCACCGGCGGCAAAGCCTGCGACGACTGGGCAATAAGTCCTGAGATATATGCCGACGGCCAGACAATATCCCTCTATGCCCGGAGTTTCGATGCCTCCGACCCGGAGTCGTTCGAGATATTGTATTCCAAAGGGAGCACGAATCCCGGCGATTTCACTCTTGTCAAAGCCATAGAATCAGTTCCCGGTATCTGGACAAAATATGAATTCCAGATTCCCGCTGGGGCCGAACGCTTCGCCATCCGTTGCACTTCCAATTATAAGTCTATGCTATTTATAGATGATGTGGAGTACATCCCCATGGGGAATACAGGTCTCAAGCTGAAAGGGTATAACATCTATCGCGACAACAGTCTGATTACTCCGTCGCCCGTTACGGGTGTAAACTTCTCAGACGTGAGTGTGCAGGCCGACCGTGAGTACATCTATCATGTGTCGGCGGTATACGACCGTGGCGAATCAAAGGCCAATGGTCCGGCGTCGGTGAAAACCACTGCTGTCGATGCCATTGATGGCGACAATGGCGACACGCGGCGTTACTTCAACCTGCAGGGCATCGAGATAGCAGCCCCGCGCAAAGGTGAACCGGCAATCATGAAGTCGGGCAACCGTACTGTCAAGATTATGGGAAAATAAAAATATAAATCTACCGGAAGCCGTGGAAGTCAACGCTTTCACGGCTTTCTCTTTTTATTTATAAGGTAGGATCAGGAAATCTGACGATGCAGGTAGAAGGTGCGTGTGAAGAGAAGGAAGAGGAATGTACCGGCAGCCTGTATGGCGGCCACTGTCCAGAATGCAGCACGGAAGCCCAGGTATTCGGCCATAACTCCGCCAAGAAGTATGCCGAGACCCATGCCGAAGTCCCATGAGATGAGTATGGATGAATTGGCGGTACCGCGCTGGTCATGACGGGCTGTCTTGACAAACATGTTGAGGAATGCGGGATACATTCTGCCGTTGCCCAGACCTATCAGGAGGGCTGAGGCATAGTAGGCCCAGGGCGTCAGCACGGCGGCAAACAGCGCGTAGCCGGCCAGCGACAGACAGACACCCACAGCACAGCTCCCCGTAAGATTCCCCTTACGCAGCGACTTGTGACCCGTAAGCCGCGACATCACCAGTCCTCCCGACAGTATGGCGAAAAAGATGCCGGTGCCGTCGGTGATGCCAAGCTCCTGCTCGCCGTATAGCGCCACATAGTTGGACATCACGCCCCAGCATAACCCGAACAGACATATGTTGATGGCCATGAGCCATGCACGTGTGAGAAAGAAATGGTCGAGGTCGAGCTTCGGCTTTTTCTTTATAATCTCGCGGGCGGGAATCTTCACCGTGGCCGAACATAGGAACCCTACAAATGATATTGCCAGCGACAGCCAGAAGAGGAGACTGAAATCTCCCGTGGCATTGTAGATGTATATTCCGGCGGATGGAGCTATGGCCATGGCGAGGTTGTTGCTGAGCCCGTAATACCCTATACCCTCGTTGCGGCGCGATGAGGGAAGCACGTCGATGGCCACAGTGGAGTTGGCCACGGTGGCCGCTCCGAAGGGGATGCCGTGCATGGTGCGCACTATCGCGAACATCAGTAGCGTGCCGGCGCCTAAATAACCTGTAAAGCAG
>CABUTY010000259.1 GCA_902494595.1 uncultured Porphyromonadaceae bacterium
AGGGTATATCCAGACGGGAGGCAAGAACAGCGCTTTCGACATAGGCCCGATAGACTCATTTATAAGCTATTCGAAGGCCGGGGGCTGGCGTGTGCAGCTCGGAGGTATGACCACGGCCAATCTGTCGCCGCATTTTTTCATGCGGGGCTATGCCGCCTATGGCTTCGGCGACCATCGCTGGAAAGGAGGAGCAACACTCGAATATTCCTTTGAGCGCAAGAAATATTACCCCGGTGAATTTCCTATGAACAACATCCGGGCCTCATGGAGCTACGACCTCGACCAGACGGGCGCAGGACTGTCATGGGGCGACGGGGGAAGCTCGATACTCAACTCATGGCGCCGCGTCGACAACGACTACGTGACCTACCGCCATAAGCTGACCGTGGATTACATCAAGGAATGGCGCAACAACCTGTCGATCAACGTCGGCCTCGACTATGTAAGGCAGGAGGAGTCGCGATATGTGAAGTTTGAGGATGGCTCCGGTGGTCGTTTCCCGCATTTCACGCGTGCGGCCTTCATGGGCACATTGCGCTGGGCACCCGGCGAGAAAACCGTACAGCAGCCCACAAGCCGACTGCATGTCAACAGAGACGCGCTCGTCATAAGCCTTACCCAGGAATATGGCTTCAAGGGCCTTTTGGGCTCCAAGTTCAATTACTCGAAGACAGCTCTGGCCGTCGACAAGGTGTTCTGGTTCTCCGCTTTCGGCTACGCCGACGTGCGACTGCGCGCCGCAAAAATATGGACGCAGGTGGCTTTCACTGACCTCCTCTGGCAGGACGCCAACACCTCTTACATGATGAAAAGCAGTTCCTTCTCACTGCTCAATCCCATGGAGCTGGCAATGGACCAGTTTGCCGGCTGGAGCATAGAATATCACGCCAACGGACTCCTTTTCAACCGCATACCGCTCATCAAAAAGCTGAAGCTCCGGGAAGTGATAGGCTTCAAGGGATTTGTGGGCTCGCTCACCAAAAAGAACAATCCCGAATATTCGTCGGGAGTGTTCCGTTTTCCCGACCCAGACACGCGTCCCATGGGCTCCACGCCATATATGGAGTGCTCCGTGGGACTGGAGAACATCCTGACGTTCCTGCGCGTTGACTGTGTATGGCGCCTCACTTACCGCAATGCTCCAAATATATCGAAATGGGGTGTGAGGGTAGGCTTCAATTTCACGTTCTAAAGCGTAAAATAATAATATTTAACATGGAGGTTTGGGGGAGTTAACTTAATAAATATTATTTTTGCATTTGAAAAAGAGGCCGGTAAATAAGCAACTGTTGAACAGTTCTTTGTCATCAAAAGGCCGCTAAAGAGAGAAAAAGGCACAGATAAATATTATGGAAGAAACAATCAACATCAGGGAGCTCAACGACCTGATAGCATCTAAGAGTAGCTTTGTAAGCATGATACGCACGGGAATGGACCGTCGGATAGTAGGACAGGAACATCTTGTCGACAGTCTGCTGATAGCGTTGCTGTGCGAGGGTCATGTGCTGTTGGAGGGCGTACCGGGTCTTGCCAAGACACTCGCCATAAAGACTCTTGCCAGCCTTGTGGATGCCAGATACAGCCGCATACAGTTCACCCCCGACCTGTTGCCTGCCGATGTGGTCGGCACGCTCATCTACAGCGTGAAGAAAGAGGAGTTCGAGGTCAAGAAGGGTCCTGTGTTCGCCAACTTCGTGCTCGCTGACGAAATCAACCGTGCGCCGGCCAAGGTGCAGAGCGCCCTGTTGGAAGCCATGCAGGAACACCATGTTACCATCGGCGACGACACTTTCCAGCTCCCCGAGCCTTTCCTCGTGATGGCCACCCAGAACCCAATAGAGCAGGAGGGCACTTATCCGCTGCCCGAAGCGCAGGTAGACCGTTTCCTTCTCAAGGTGGTGATCGGTTATCCCAACAAGGAGGAGGAGAAGCAGATTATCCGCCAGAACATCCGCGGCAAACTCGAGCCCGTAAAGCCCGTGCTTGAAACCAGGGAGATTCTTGAGGTGCAGAAGATTGTGGAGAAGATATATATCGACGAGAAAATCGAGAACTATATCGTCGACATAGTGTTCGCCACCCGCACGCCGGCGAAATATGGACTCAACGACCTTCAGAGCCTGATATCGTTCGGGGCCTCGCCTCGTGCCTCCATAAGTCTTGCCAAGGCTGCCCGCGCGTATGCCTTCCTCCAGGGCAGGGGGTATGTGATTCCCGAGGATGTCAGAGCCGTATGCCACGATGTGATGCGTCACCGTATTGGTCTTACCTATGAGGCCGAGGCAAACAATATTACCCCCGACGACATCATCAGCGATATCCTCGACAAAGTAATAGTGCCATAACAACGTGGACGCCAACGAACTGCTGAAGAAAGTCCGCAAGATCGAAATCAAGACCCGCGGACTTAGCCAGAACATATTTGCCGGCGAGTATCACAGCGCCTACAAGGGTAGAGGCGTGATATTTTCGGAAGTGCGCGAATATGTTCCGGGCGATGATGTGCGCGATATCGACTGGAATGTGACAGCCCGTCACAACAAGCCTTTCGTGAAAGTCTACGAGGAGGAACGCGAGCTTACCGTGATGCTGCTTGTCGACGTGAGCGGCAGCCGACTTTTCGGCGCCGCCGGCGACAACAAGATGGAGAAAATGGCCGAAATCGCCGCCACTCTCGCCTTCTCGTCGATACAGAACAACGACAAGGTAGGCATGATTCTCTTCAGCGACAAGATAGAGAAATTCATACCGCCGAAAAAGGGACGCCGGCATATCCTGCTGCTGATTCGCGAAATCATCAACTTTGTGCCGGAGAGCCAGGGCACGGATATAGATGTGGCGTTGCGTTTCATGACCAATGCGCTCAAGAAGCGTACAGCGGCATTCCTGATATCCGACCTTATCGACAGCCACGACTATTCGCAGAGTCTCGTGATAGCGAGCCGCAAGCATGACCTCGCCGCCATACAGGTTTACGACCGGCGCGACGCGGAGATTCCCGATGTGGGACTCGTGAAGATGCGCGACCTCGAGACCGGCAGAGAGGCCTGGATAGATACCGGCAGCAAGAAATTGCGCAAGATGTATGCCAAGGCATGGTACGACCGGCAGCAGTGGATTGCCGGTGTACTGGCCAAAAGCGGAGTGGACATGGCTTCTGTGACCACCGACGAGGACTTCGTAAAGAGCCTCCTCGGCCTCTTCCGCCGCAGAGGCGTGGCCCGACACTGACTGATGTTATGAAGAGAATAGCAAATTATATTACAATACTGCTGGCGTTGCTGCTGACGTCGCTGCACATGCAGGGGGCGGCGGTGGTGAAGGCTCGCCTCGACAGCACCGTGCTCCTCATGGGCAAAACCACTACTCTGCAGCTCGA